>NZ_JBZFUJ010000013.1:0-57135 GCF_058314475.1 Streptococcus sp. ELY_90 | reverse complement strand
ACTTATCCTAACCTTTGAAAAAATGAGGCGTTTCAGAGGCTTTTTAGTGTACTCTCAAACTCATAATGGGAACAAAATATAAATTCATCTAAAACTATTGACTTTTCTTATAGTTTGTCTTTTTAAAATTTTTAATTAATTGAAAATAATGTTCTTGATTGACTTCTTTGAGTTTATAGAGTCAGTCGAGAGGGGGTATATTACTCTCCTCTATGTATTTGTGAATGCTTGAAAATTAATCATTATAAAAATGTTGGTATTTTAGAGCTCTAAGTAAATCATTTTGATACAATTTATGTTAGATTTATTTCCTCGCATAGATAGTATGCCACAAAAAATCTTCAGTCTCGTTCAAAAATTCATTTTTTTTAGAGATAAATAATTTTTCAAGGATTTATCTACTGATATTTGTAAATGTTAAAGATACTTTATAGAACATTTTTCAATATTATCTGAGGATATATTAAAAGGAGTAAGCATTGTTACTTACTCCTTTTATTTTTATTATGAAATGAATATTTGCTAAAATATTTTGAACTGTTATAGATTCTCAATAGAAATAATCTTTTCAAACACTTCTAAGTATTTTTTACGTTTTTCTGGGCTAACTGTCATCATATATTTTTGAAATCTTTCGAACGATGGATCATTAACTTCCTTGTCATCGTCTTTATAGCCTTGGAAGAAGCTTTGCATAGACAGTCCAAACCCATCTATAATTTTTTCTAACGTATTCACTGTTATATTAGAGCGTTCTCCACGTTCAATTTTTGCAATTGAGGAGATATCTAACTGAGCTACCTCAGCTAATTGTTCTTGTGTTAATCCAAATTCTTTCCTTAAGGTTTGAATCCTTTTAGCGACAAATTGATCCAGAGTCATAATCTGCCCTCCCTGTATTTAAGGATATAGATTTTTTGGAACAGTTTACAGATACTAAAAGGTTTAAATAACTATCCTTAAAAGGATAGTTTATGGTATAATATCTATAGTATATTACATAAAGTATACTTAAAATAACATAAGGGTGAGGTAAAGATAATGTTTTGCTCAAAATGCGGTGCTAAAAATAATGCGAATAGTAAATTTTGTATGTCATGTGGGAACACACTTCAAAAAGCCAATACTACAAATAATAGTCAACCAGTAATGAATAACAATGTGCAGCCTACTAACAAACTAGGTCAATCTCCTGATTTTTACACTTATTTGTCAGCTGCTCTGATTGCTTTAACACTATTATTATGGGCAATAAAACCTGGTATCGGAGTTATTTCTGGGTTATTCTCTGTGATTGCAGCATTAATGGGAAGAAAACATACTACAAATCGTTCATTACATACAATGATATTGATTATTGCTTTGGTTCTGACCTTTGCAGTGTTTTTAGGCATGGTAAATAGTTATAATAGTCTCTAGTGGAGGGTTAGAATGTCATTTTTAGACGAACTTACATCAAAACTTACTGATGCTAAAACGATAGCTAGTCAGAAAACTCAAGCATTGACTCAGAATGTAAAAATTCAAAATATAGTTCTAAAAGAAAAACGGAAACGGGATGATTTACTCAAGTCACTAGGTTCCGTATATTATGAGAAATATCGAGATGATATTGATATTGAATTTCAAGAGCTAGTTTCGCAAATTAAACTTTGTGATGAGACGATTCAATCTTATACAGTTGAAAATTCATTAAAAACTGACCAGTGTGCTTCCTGTGGTAAATTTATTGAGAAAGGGTTATCTTTTTGTCCTCATTGTGGACAAAAGCTGAATCAATCAGAAGAAGTAGTACAAGTTTCTAATCAAGAAATGACCTCATCTGCAATTGATACTTTTGAAAGCATCGAAGTAGCTGAAGAAGTAAATCAAGCATTCTGTACCAATTGTGGGGCAACGTTAGCTGATGGTGCTCTATTCTGTGTTGAGTGTGGTAGTAAGGTTTAAAATAATGAAGAAGATATTAGTAATAGGTGCCCTACTATTAGGGTTGCTATTTTTAGTAAAAGTATTTCTATTTGATTCAAACAAAGGACCTGTTGTTGTTCAAGGGATTGTTCAAGATAATTACGATCTTGAGATGACTATTGACCTTATCAATGCGGATACAGGTGATGTTGTAAAAACCTTTAAAATCAATGAGGACAATCATTGGGTTCAAAAAGCTAATGTCCCGGTTGGAAATTATAAAATTGAAGCATCTATTGATGGTCTCTCTCCACGTTCTCTTACTAAAGTTAAAGGAACTTTGATGACAAAAGAAGTTGTGGTAAATCCTGAAGTAAAAGGAAATATCGATAAAACACCTCGTTTTGTTGCTATGGAGGGAAGCAAGGATTATCTTTCAGATTTCTATGGAATGGTAGATTTCCAGCGTTCAGATGGTAGTATGCTAAAAGGTGAAATTTCACGTGAAAAGATGGAACAGCACTATCAAGAATCAATTGCTATGCAAGGCTTTAGCCAAGAACAGGCGCAACAATCTGGGCATCACTCTAAACCTATTTTCTTTTTACTTATTCTCCTAATTTTAGGGGGCGGATGCGGCTATTACTCCTTTAATCGAAAACAGTCGTAATTATTTGTTATTCAATTAATTGTTTAATAATGCGAAATGGGCTAGTACAAAGCGAACTAGCCCATTTCCTATTATTAATCTAAATTGCTGTTAGGTATTTCAGGGGAAGAGATGAAGAGTTGTTTTTAAATAGACAAACTTCCGAATTAGCTTTTCTTCCTCTACAGGTTTAATATCAAAGATGAAGTAGTGGTCCCTATTATCCTTAGCATTCTCTTTATTGAGCTTAAAGTAGTTATGTTGGGATTTGGACATGGCCAAGAGAATATCATCTGTTAAGAACGTTAAGGGGATATCTAAGGCAGAGTAGCGGTAGAAGTCTGTTTCAAAACGACGATAGTTATCGCTAAAATAATCCATTTGTAACTCATTGTGATGAAAGTCAAGCTGATTCATGCAGGGGCACCTCCTCCAAAAGTTCAATAGCAAGCATATCTTCAAGCGCGATAGTGACATGCCCATCAGTTGATTTCACTAAAACATGGTCACTTGTGAGCGTTAAGACGTTACCAATGACATAGTTTAAATTGTTCTTTTCTTCTATTGTGATTCGTGCAGTCAATTGATTCACATACAACTGGCTTAGCAGCAGATGTTTCATCTCCATAGTTAATTCAGACTGATAAGTCCTTCTACTCGCATCATCAAAGAGAGCAGCAGTGTGCTCTGACAAGAAAAATCCCATCCATTTTTGCATCCCAACATCTTGATATTCCCTTGCTGATTGAAAAGGTAAATAAGAACGATTTATCATTTTAGTCCCTCTAACCCTCCAGCGGAGTGTCCGCCGATGAGTTTACTTCTTTCAATATTTCTGGAACCTTCTGTAAGGACGGTTCCTTTTTGTATAGCCAAAAAACCAAATTGTTCCCTAACAGTATCAATGGCTGCTTGGAGTCTTTCTTCCTTTTCTATCGTTTCAACATCATCGAAAAGTGATAGGAGCCCAATGCTCTCATCGACAAAGCCACTGTAGAATACGCCGATGTTTCTCACGGCCCCAGAGTTATATTTACTGCGGAATAACTCCAGCACATGATTTACCATTGTTTTTGTCAAGTTGGCAGGCTCTATTTTCTTTTGCGCCATAATAGGTTGTTTCCTCTCTATTTTTGAGTAACCGACTTGGATAGATATTACCGTGGCCTTTTTATGGGCCATTCTTAATCTATTCGCTACCTGTTCTGCCATTTCCGATAAAACGGTCTCAATCTCCCGTTTTGAGTGGTAGTCACGAGGTAAAACCTGAGAATTACCTAGACCATGAGACTTAGGTTTGTAAGGCTTGTGGACGTTACTTTCATCCACACCGTTGGCATGGAACCACAATTGAACGCCGACTTTTCCAAATTCTTTTTGAAGTATATCTGGATTAACATTAGCCAGTTCTTTGATAGAGGTGATGCCCAATTTATGGAGTCGTTTCTCTGTACGTCTGCCAATACCCCAGAAGTCAGTTAGGTGTGGAAGAGACCAAAGTTTTGATTCGACATCTTCATAAGACCAATTGGCTCGCATGGTCGGTGTCTTTTTCGCTTCATTATCAAGAGCTAATTTAGCTAATAATGGGTTAGCGTTGCTCATACCAACAGTTGAATAGATCCCTGTCTTTTTCCAAATGTCATGTTGTAATTTGGAAGATAGTACATCCAGTTTCTGCTTTCGATTCAATGAATTGTCTCTAACGAAGTAATTGAGAGAAGAGGTTAGATCAATAAAGCCTTCATCAATAGAGTAGGGGAGAATGTCATCAGGTGCAGCATAGTCTTGAAAGATGTGCTGAATTTCGATATTTTTCTCAATATAGCGATCCATCCGGGGAGGGACAATCAGTGTTCTTTTAGCCCAGTTTTCAATATAAGAGATGTACTTAGGTGTGATGTCAAGTCCTTGGCGTTTAGCATTATAGTAATTGAACTTTCTTGTCTGAATATCAAAGGGTAAATCGTAAGCACGTCCGACATTGTTTTTTCCAAAGACTTTTTTAAACATGGGAGACGATGCTAAAATTAACCCCGCAGCGTTTTCAGCTCTACTCATAACGCACAGAGAAGTGTGCAAGGGATTTAATCCACGGTCAACACATTCTACACTGGCATAGAAAGACTTCATATCAACGAAAGCTATATCAGATTGAGGTTCTTTGGAATAATCAATATAGCCCATGGTTTTAGTTCCTCCTTATCTCCTTCTAACTTTCCAGTTCATCAATATGATCTGTTATCTCATATTCAATATGCTGTGGTGCAATGTAAATATGCTCTTTACTACAAATGATAGTTTTAGCAGGTGGTATCACAATCAGCTTCTTATAGTGGGCATGAAGTGACTAACGACTAATCCAACAATACGAGGCTCATCCTCATAGGGGATAAATCGATCAGGATAAGCATCATTTAGAGATACCATCCGAAACCCATTTTCTTCTCGATAGAGTTTCTTGATATAGACGGACTCATTCCATGACAGTGCATAGACGGCTCCGTCGTAATCAAAACCACTGGCACGGATAAGAGCGACTTCACCATCCAGATATATAGGTTCCATAGAGTCTCCTTTAATCCAAGCAGCAACATCGTAGCCATATTGTTCTTCGTCTGAATAAACGGTTTCTGTCTCATATTCATCAAAGAGAGATTCACCAAGACCAGCAGAAAGAGCCACATCAGATAGGACTTCCACAGAAAACAGTGGAACAATGTTATCATGTGATTGTTGTGCTTGAAGCAATTCTTCAGCATAGCTATCAACCTTTTTTTGATTATCCGAAGAGAGCTGGAGGTAAGTACTAACAATCTTGTATTCAGATTCAAAGTAAGTCTCTGGAACTTTTAAGATGGTGGCCAGTTGTTGGAGATTCTTTTGATTTGGCTTTGTTTTTCCATTTTCCCAATTGAAGTAGGAGGAACGGTTGATACGAAGTTTATCCGCCATAGCAGATTGCGAATAACCTAGAGACATCCGCCTTTCTTTTAAACGATTTCCCGAAAACATAAAACCTCCCGAATCATCTGTTGTTTTATAAACCAACAAAAGTATACCAGATTTTTTGAGTAAGAGCAATGGGGAAAAGTTTATTTTCTTTACCGATCCTGTTGATTGAATTTCTGATTCTGTTCAATTTGTTTAAGCACCTTATTTTCATACTCCCGACTGGTAATGTAACGGATATATGCCTCTTTTGACATGTGCGGACGTTTGCTGTGTTCAACGTCAATGTTAAAGCCCATTTCAATAGCCAGGCGTTCCCCTTCTTCACGAATAAGACGAGTATAGGTCATTAAGCGGTTGTTATACTGGCCTTCAGGTTTTTCAGGATTTGGAAGTGGCAATCCCAATTCTATCATAGCTTTTCTTTTCCCAATCTTGAGGAGCTCTTTTCCATCCTCATTTTTATCATGATATACCCAAACTTGTCGGATATGTGCATGAGGGGTTGCTTCATCGTTGTGAATAGCACCATCAAGGATAAATAAGTTTTCTTTGGTTAATTTCGACTGATATTTTATCAGTTCATTATTCCATATACGAAATTCAGTTGAAGTAGGAGCTATATCTTTGTTTCCAATTTGATAAATAACTTCTTGTGGCTTAGTATTCCGTCCTTTTCTTAAATCTTCACTCGTCTTTTTGCGTTCTGGATGGTATTGTTTGATTGCTTTTGCATTAATATCTTTAAGCCAATCCGAAAAATTAACTCGATAAAATCGTTTTTCCGTTTCAACGAAATTATATTTTAAATCGGGATAGGTAGAAATGTAATGATTTAGGTGAGACCGACTTTCATCAATATGAGAAGCAGATATTATATTAAAATTTCTTGAGTTATGAGAAGGACTTCCTGTATTTCCAATTTGAACAGTAACCTTCATAGGCTTGTTTGCTTTATTTGTCATGTCAGACTCCTTAAAATGTATTCATTAATATCATGCCATATAATTAAAAAAATAAAAACTTGATAATGAAATGTCGTTGAATCTAGGGTTGGAGATATTAATTTTTCCTGATGAAAATAAAGAAAGAATAGGCACAGGCTGTTCATTTTCCTTTGAGTAACAGCGCTGTATGCACGCTAAGATTGTGGAGTAATCAAGAATGAAAAAGACATCCGAAATGGATGTCTAGATGAATACTTTGAGCAGATGGATAGCTATTTCATATGGTTTATCTTTGCCAGTTGTAACTTTATGCGCGTGGAGGCATACAGGATGATGAACAAGCTAGGAGTACTCTCATCCGTTGATGTTGTAACATTATTCTTAGCTTCACAATGGCTTGAAGATAAATTTATTTCTCTATTTTAGAGACTTAATCAGAATTGATAGAGCTTTCGTGAATTCACGACGTTTTTGTTTGGGAAGTTCGGCCAAGAGTAGTAATAGATCTTCGGTTTCCTCATCAATATCTTGCTTCATATCGAAAAAAGTAGGTATATCTACTTCAAGGGCTTCTATAATTTTGTAAAGCGTACTGATAGTAATGTTGCTGGGCTTATTTTCCAGTTTGTAAATATAATTAAAACCTAAGCCAGCTTTTTCTTCGAGCTCCATTTGCGTCATACCAGCTTGTTTCCGTAGAATTCTGATGCGCTGAGCAATAAATTTCTGTAGTTTATTTTCCATAAACCTATCATACAGGTATTGATTTTTCAAAGAACCACTATAAAAGACTGAAAATAAATTTAACAGTCACAAAAGACTGAAAATGTGGTAAAATAGCTTTATATAGAATACATTAGGAGAAGACTATGACAAAAGAAGAATGGTTAGAAGCTTTTGAAGCTATAAATGGAAGAAGAGCTACAGAGGAAGAAATCACTTCCGCGAAATTCAGCGGAGAGTTCATAGAAAATACCACTGCAGCAATAAGTCAATCAAATCTTCAAGAAGGTGCCGAAAATAATCTAAATGAACCAACCAAAGATATGATATTTTGTACTTCTTGTGGCAGTCAAGCTATAGAAGGAACTCAGTTTTGTCAGAACTGTGGTCAGAGATTGAAAGGTGAAAACCACTCAAGTGACATGTCTGCTCAATTTCAGAAAACTTCAATAATAGACTATTTGACGAGTTGCATACAGCATAAAAGATGGATCTTATTAATTTATTTAGCTATAGCCAGTTCTATTCAATGTGGGATACCGATTCTTTTAATGATGTTTGCGATATCAAAAACAGGACAAGGGCTAGTGTGTCGGATTATTGGTGCCAGAAAGATTGAACGTCAAGAACAAATAGAATATTTAAAAGTCCCCATAGATAATATGATAGCCAAAGCTAGGTCTGAAGGTTTGTTATTGCCTGAGACAATTGATGTTCATATTATTAATAGCGATGTACCAGTAGCTTATGCGACTGGAATGAACAAACTTGTTGTATCAGAGTCACTAGCTCAGCACCCAGAAATTTTTGAATCTAAAGTGATGTTTGAATTGCATCGAATTAGCGATATGGCCCCGAATTTATTATTAGTTGTTATTTCTGCCAACATTATCGTCGTATTAGCAGCAATTGCTATTTTAATCTGGAGCGGATTCAATAAAAATTATGGAGATAGAAGAACATCATTTTGGTCTGATACGTCGCAAAGTAAGAACGGAGCTATCATCTTTTACGTTTCTTTAGCAATAATTGCGGCTTGGGTAGGATTAACTTATTTATTTGTTAGAAGCACGATAAAAAAAGATGTTTTAGCTGCTGATCAATATGTGGCTGAGTACAACCTAGGAGAAGTGCACTGTTACTATCTAGACAATATAACATCAGTTGATAATTCTAGAATTAAGAAATTTTTTGAAAGAGGTTTCCCAGCAGTGAGCCAACGTATAGGTTTTATGCAAAATATGGGAGTTGCTTATAATAAAGCTTACTAGACGATTTGAAAAGGAATGAATAGTTATGTTTAAAGATGAATGGATTGAGTCTTTTGAAAAAGAAAAAGGCCGCAAACCAACACCAAAAGAATTTATTGAGGCTAAGAATGCTGGATTGTTTTTAACTGAAAATTCTAAAGGTAGTTCTGATTCTATTGAAAATTCAGAACAAATTCTAAATAGTCCAATCATACCGATGATGGCAGATGGGATAGAACATGGTGAGAAAGTTGAACTGACAACTTCATCTCTATCTAACTCTAATCATTCTCAGAAAGAGCAGTCATTAAAAAAATTCTGCTATAAATGTGGAAATCAGTTACAAATAGATAGTGACTATTGTCCAAAATGTGGAGCGAAGTTTGGCTCAACAGATGGGGAGCATTCCTTTTTGACAGATATTACAGAGAAAATATCAGATGTCAGTTCGTTAGCTTCAAAAAAGACAAAAGAGTTGACAAGTAACGTAAGGACTAATATTGAGGTCAGTTTAGAAAAACGGAAACTTGATGCGCTGTTTAAGCAATTAGGCGAAGCTTATTATAGTAAATTTTCTAACGATTGGGATTCGGAGTTTCAATCATTAGTCAGTCAAATCAAAGAATATGAAGAAAAGATCAATCAATTAAATCCTAGTTATAAGAAATCGAAAGGACGTGTGTAGATGATGAATAAATTAAAATATTTTTTTATCTTGATAATTTGTGGAATGCTATTGGTCGGCTGTGGAAAAGGAAAAAACGGATCAGTAGAAAATAAAAGTTCAGATAAAGCAAGCAGTAAAACAATTTCTGCTGATACTGTGCACAATTTTGAAACTTATGAGTCGCCAGAGGGTAAATTGGACGATGAGGGAATCTACCGTTATAGTTTTTTGAAAAATAATGATTCTGTATATGATGCAATGTCATACCTAGATATTGACCAAATACTACCAGTTCATAATCAAAAGAAGGTAAATGTAACTCTTGGAACAAATTTTGTAATTGACTCTTATCATTTTAATCTGCCTAATACTGTTAGAAAAATTTGGGAAACTGTTGAGGGCGAAGAGATGGAAGGTAACGATGGAGCAATGACTGAAATAGATAATGGAAAGACAGCAACACCATTTGAGTCTATCTCAGCAAAAAATCGAAAAAACTCAACAACCTTCTTTCTCTCCGCAAATGTTATTAACACAAATAGACGTAGTGCCCAGGCTGTTGATTCGGATATTAACATTCTTACTTTCCAATATAAAGGCAGTGTCAATAGTGCAATTAAGCCAAATGAAAATGCAGGAAATAGATTATCGTACGAAGGGATTAATTTAGGAATTACAAGAAATCAATTTTTAGATAATGTCAAAATTAAGAACCCTATATATAAAGATGAGTATTTCAGATATGACAGAGAGTATGATAAGAATGATACACGCTGCTTCATAAGTTACGTATTAGATGGGCGTGAAGAAAACGGTTATCCTTCTTATGTAGAGTTCACTTTTGATAATGAAATTCTTACTCAAATTAATATACATTGTACAAATGAATACCTTGGCATTGAAGTTCAGTAATGATTATATGGTATAGAATTAGAGAGGGTCTGGAGCAGTAGTTCCAGACCCTTTCTAGTGTATATGATTTTTATTTCATAGGAAATGTGGTTACACAAAGACCGATTTTTTACTAACTATGATTTACATATAAAGTTAATACTATCATTCTTTCATGAGCTTATTTAGCGGTTCATGAATCAGCAAAAGATGGGCTAGTATAGAAGAGCGCTTATATAGGGTGGTGTGGACTTCTATACTAGGACGAAAATTTTCAAATAATGGGCAACTATGTAAAACATAAACGGTTAAATCGTCTGCTACTATACAAGCCCATAAAATTATCCATTTGGCTACTCTATACTGACCCATTATTTAGTCATCTGTGGCTAACTATAGTCGACCATGAATTAAAGGAACATGGCACACTATATTAGACCATTATTTATTATTTTTATGAGGTAGTATACTGTACCACGAATATCTCAATAATGGATTACATATAAAGCCCATATTTTTATTAAACATGGGCTTCTATATCACACCATTATTTAAAAAAACATGGTTCACTATAGTTATCTGTATTTTTAAATTTCATGGTCTACTATATAAGGCCATGAATTAAAGAAAAGTGGGCTAATATAGTAGGGTAATATAAGCGATAACATGGACTTCTATAGTTAAACATAATCGTAATTTTAATGGCTCTCTATAGTAGATCACGAATAAGACTCATTATGGACATCTATACTATACAGATATCCACATCACGCGCCATAAGAAAAGAGAGAAAGCTACGCTTGTTATCTTTTAATAATCATGGGCTTCTATACTGTACCGTGTTTTCTAACTGCTATGGGCTTTTATAGTGAGCCGTGATATAAAGGCGAAAGAAAAGCAAAAGGCAGTGCCACATTTTTTATAAGAAAAAGATAATACTAAAATATGTGCTTCTATACTAGGACATTTTCTATATATACATGGACTTCTTAAGCATCGTTTTTATCTTAGATTTTTCTTCGTGGATTGCTGCGCGTGATTTAGCGCTGTTTTGAGTCGTTAACAGGTGGATAAACCTCGATATTATGCGCTTCGTGGGTGTTTTTCCATATTGTGTCACTACCTTAGTTTTGGGAAGAATAGAGA
The DNA here is from genome assembly GCF_058314475.1 of Streptococcus sp. ELY_90. Lineage (NCBI taxonomy): Bacteria > Bacillati > Bacillota > Bacilli > Lactobacillales > Streptococcaceae > Streptococcus > Streptococcus sp. ELY_90. The sequence continues at coordinate 46,002 of NZ_JBZFUJ010000013.1, read as the reverse complement.
GAAGGCTATGGCATTTTTCTATTACAATTCATGGTCTTATCTTTGTTTTATATGTGCCTTAAACTTTGGTATCAGTTCGTTTATTGGGGTGGGGTTGCAATATCTCTTTTCTTTCTCTCTTCTTATCTCTATCTGAAGTGGCGAGAGAATAGAAAGAAAATAGCATTGCTTTTCTCTTATTTATTATTAGTTGAAGGTTTCTAAACGTTATTTTAATGCGGTTCTTTGTGTGACCTACCATGGATTCATCTTTGAATTTTCAATTCTTTTTCTTAGATTATTGGGTATAAGATTGAAATATCATTTTAGTGATTGATATTTAGTGAGATGAGGCAGATTTTTGTTAGAAAAGAGAGAAAGCTTCGCTGTTTTTTCTTTTGTTTTATCGAATGCTTTACTAGCAAGGGTTTTAGTTTAAATCCGCAACTACATAAACGCAATACGTAGTTGCGGAAAAAATAACTTAACAGATGTTTCATCAAACACTTTGCTATCAAAAGTCATAGTTGTCTTCCGCCAATTGGTAAACGCAGTACCACTTAGCGGAAAATTACTTAACAAATCTGTTTGCGCAACTACATAAACGCAATACGTAGTTGCGCACAAAGTGAGATTTTTGATACAGAAAAACACCCCAATCGTTAGATTTTCTTGTCTAACTTTCAGGATGCAGTTCATACAGTAGGGGACAAAAGTTTTTTATAAAGGGTGTCATTAATAGAAATATTATTGCGTATGTTCAAGTAGAATTGACTAAATATAACAACAGGTAAGAATGCAAACTAATTACAGTTTTTCAAGTATTTTTCCAAGCAGTTCTTCTAACTTTTCTAAGTCTCCATAGACTGTTCCGTCCATATAAAGGTTGTAAATCTTATCATCTTGTTCAACGCGTATTTGTGCAGAGTATCCTTTTGACAGTGCTAAGGAACGAATGACTTCCCGTTGAGTCCGTCCATTGCCTTCTCGAAAAGGGTGGAAATAATTAAGGTTATCAAAAATTTTTGCTAATTGTTTAATAATCTCATCTTTTGAGTTAGCCGTTTGATGATAGGTATGAATAAGGTTGTTCATATAGGTTTCGGCGGTGTTAAAAGATTGTAATGGCATAAAAGGGTTACCACTTTTTGAAATATTAACCCTATCAAAAATATTTTATAGGCATGATTCTTTCCAAACAGTAATGAAAGATTTGTCAGTATCGGCAGAAGCGCTCAAATTTAGACTCTTAGATATTTTTCGATTTTATACGGATGAAAAGTATGATTCTGTTGTTAGAATTATTTCAGCCTATCAGCGAGGAGTAGTAAATGGAATATTTAAACTCTTCGATGAGATCAAAGAAAAAATTATTTCGAAATATGAAGCAATCAAAATCGATGTCACAAAGATGATAATTAAGAAAGTAGAAGAAACTGGATTTGTTACTAGTCTAGATTTTGAAGAGTTGCTAGATTGGAAATTTTGTAGAAAATTAATTAGTGAAAATAATAGAATAGATGCTTGGCAAGAATTTAGCAAAGAGAGAAAAATATCATACATTTGGCTCAAAGAAAAATTTACAAGTAAACAAGCTAGGAATAGAAGCTAAGCAGATAATATTGATAGAAGATATTAATTCAATTTGAATTAGGAATCAAATATCTTAATGGGGGTGACAGATCAGTTAAATCGTGTTAAAATTAAAAATGAATAGATATTTAGTTTTAAGGGAGAATATATCATTTTGCAATTTCAAAAGGAGTCTATTAGAGAAAAGATATTATCAGTTTCACAAACATTGTTTTTGGAGAGGGGATATCGAGAAACAAAAATGGAGGATATTGCAAGTTTAGTTGGCATATCAAAAGGAAATATTTATTCTTATTTTTCTTCAAAAGATAATATCTTTAAAGAATTAACTAGAAGTGCCACTGAATCACTTGAAAATATTACCAAATTTTTATCAACTAATAAGTTTGAGGGTGCAGAAAACCTGGAATCTGCAATTTTAGGTATAGTTTTTGATTTTATACTTCCTGTAAAAAATGGAATTATTTTGTTATATGAAAGGGAGGAGGAAGATGGTAGTCGATCAAATGTAAAAGCCTTGTTAGACATCATTTACCATATGGAAATACCTGAGGAAGTGGAGAGTCGACGAGAAACGGTATTAAAAATAATAGTTACTAATCTAATTAATGGATTTGTGACTATTCTAAAATTTAATAAATCTAATGATGTACTTAAACAAAGCATTATTGATTTTACTAACTATCACGTTGGAGGATTAGCCTACTTAAAAGATACTATCATAGAGAATTATGAAGAATAAAAAAGTTATACTATGTTTATTTTCAGGTGGAAATAAACATTCATATAATAGTCTTACTAGATTATTAGATAAAAATAATATTAGGTGGATTGTAGTAGAAAATCACATAGACGATAGTACAACTTACGAACAATGGGTAAGTAATGCGATTTCTCAAATAAACATAGATGAATCAGATGAAATAATTCTTTTTGGTCACAGTCTAGGTGCCTATCTAGCGTTAGAATTATCTAAAAATGAAAAAATTAGAAATAATTTGAAGAAATTGATTTTGTCTGGTGCAGTTTTGCCTCAAAAAATATCAAATGATATTTTTTTTAAAACTAAAAATGAATTGTCGTTTATTATTGAGAATTTAGGAGGTTTTCATAAAGGATATTCAGATTATTCTAAATATCAAGTTACTAAACTTATATTTGATCAGATGTACTCTGAGCAATTATTTCTTAAAACTTATAAACAGTTATATGTTAATGGAAATAAGGAGGTTCAGACAAATGATAATTTGGTAATTCTTGGTGGAGTGGATGATCCAATCACCAAAAATTACCAATTGGAGGAATGGAAAAATTTTTCATCTAAGAGATTTAAGTTAATTCAGTACTCAGGAAAACATTTTTTCTTTAGAAAACATGCTGAGCAGATAAAACAGATTATGATAAGTGAGGAGATTTAAAAATGAAGAAGATTATTAATAAATTGCAAGAGGCACTATATTATAAACAAATTGAAATAAAAAATAATACTTCATTAAATAATGTTTATTTTTATGAAATCAGAGGAAAACTGGATTTAGAACGACTTAGCTATATAATTGAACTTTTATTGAATCAAGATCCTATTTTCAATAGCTCATTTCATGAGGTTGCTAATGGGGTGGAGATGTCTGAAAACCCAAATTTATCCCATGAAATTGAGATAAATACAATTGATACAGACATTGAGCAGATATTTGTTTCAGAGGTAAAAAAATGTGCTCAAAAATTTAAGAATGAGTATGTAAATTTATATAAAGATAATTTGGTTAAATTCTCTTTATATAAAAGTGCAAATGGAAATTTTAATGCTGTAATTTGTTCAATTCACCATATCATTGAGGATGTATATAGCTTCTATAATTTTATCAATCGAGTCACAAATTATTTTAATAGCACACTCTCACTAGATGAGATTACAAAGCTAGTAAAAACAGAAACCTTACAAACTTATTATGATATTGACAATAACGAAATTTGTTCTTCTAATTCTCCCAATTATCATGTGGATCAAATTGGCATCCCTGAAATTACTTCTAGAAAGAATGAGGGTGGACAAATATATGGGAAGCAAGAGAGGTTTATAATTCAAAATAAATCACAGATCGATGAATTATTGAAAAAATACAAAATCTCACCCTTTGTGTTTTTTATGGGAATTCATACTATGCTTTTACATAAAATTACAAATCAATATTCTTTATCAATAGGAGTTCCGTTAGGTAATAGAACAAAATCAAATAAAAATGTATTTGGATATTTTGTAAATACCCTACCAATGGAGTTAAAATTAGAAGATGATCAAGAGTTTTTATCTTTATTACTAGATATCAAAAAGAAATTATTTACGCTTTTAAGAAATCAAAAATTGGATATCAGACATTTAATTAATAAGAATTATGATGTTTTAAATAATGCATTTACTTTTTATAAAGAGGATTCGTTACCAACTTTTAATGGAACTACCACAGTTCAGCACTATTTTGATTATAATCAAATTCAGTTTGATTTGTCAGTAATGGTTACCGAGCTTAACAATAATCTAAATAGCGGTTACTCTGTTATTTATGAGGTGGGCAACTATTTTGATGGGATAGATTTACAAAGCTTATTTAATGTCATTTTAAAGACGGCATGTAATAATATTGTTCAAAAAATTTCCAGTTTCCCGTCATATGATGAGAAGGAGTTATCCCTAACATTTGATAAACTGAATTATAAATATAATGATAGTTTATCAAATGACACACTAATAAATATTTGGAATAAACAGCTTGCACATTATAGTTCAAAAATAGCATTGAGACATGGAAATAAGTTTATAACGTATGAAGAGTTAGATAAACTGTCTACTAAATATGCAAATTGGTTAAATGCAAATGTTGCATCTGAACATATTATTTTATCATTCAATAAAAATATTGAACTTATAGCTTTAATAATGGGAATTTTAAAAGCAGGTAAAGTATATATTCCCATGCCTACAGATATTCCTACTGAGAGAAAAAATTTAATTATTGATTCATTAGAAAATCACTATTTAATTGATGATAATTGTTTGAAAGAAATAAAAGATAATCTTTCAGAGATTGATAATTTCAATGCTGGAACCATTGATGACTCTAGATATGCTTATTTTATTTTTACATCTGGAACGACTGGGAAACCTAAGACTGTCCAAATTACTAGATCAAATTTAAAAAATATGGTTGAATCAGTGAAAAAAAGATTTAGCATTAATTCAGATGAAATTTGGTGTACGGTGCATTCTATAGGATTTGACGCATCAATTTGGGAAATTATTGTACCACTTTTCTCTGGAGCTGAGTTGGTAATTGTTGATGATCGTATTAAAAGATCTCCTCGAGCATTTAGAAATTTCTTACAAAAAAATAATATATCTACTTTACTACAGACACCTACGGCATTTAAAATGCTTTCTAAAATTGATAATATTTTAGAATCAAAGCTTGCAATAACAAAATTATTTTTAGGTGCTGAATCTCTTCAATTTAATATTTTAAAAGATTGGATAAAGAAGTATCCATTGGGAAAATGTCAAGTGTTTAACTTATATGGCCCAACAGAATCTACTGTCTTAGCAACATCATATGAGGTTACAGAATACGACGTTAACAGTTCTAATGGAAATATAATAGGTACACCGTTAGAAAACACAAGAGCATTTATTGTAGATAATAAAAGATCATTATTGCCGAAAGGCATAATTGGAGAATTAGTTATTTCTGGAACCAGTGTGACACCTGGATATAGAAATAATATTGATTTAAATAGTGAAAAATTTATAAGAATAAATGATGAAATAACTGGTTATTTAACAGGAGATTTAGTTAAACTAAACAGTGATTATCAATTAGAGTATGTAGGGAGAAATGACAATTTAATTAAATTAAATGGGTTTAGAATAGAGATTGGTGAAATAGAAACAACCTTTGAAAAAGTATTTAAGACTTCAAGTTGTATTGTAGATAGTATTGACTATAATGGACAATCTTACCTCGTTGTTTATTATACATATGACGAAGAAATTCCTAAATCTTTTGGAATAAAACAATTAAACGCTTCATTACCTCATTATATGATACCTACTGTTTGGAAAAAAATAGAAGAATTTCCTATGACAACCAATGGAAAATTAGATTTTAATTTATTGAGAGAGGGGGTAATGGAATTAATTCAAAATGAATCTGATTTAGTTAAATTAGCTAATCTTTCAGTTTCTAAAGTAGTTATATCAATTTTGGAGGATGTAATTGGAGTAACAGAAATACAGGCTAATGATAATTTATATAATTTAGGTATTAGCTCAATTCATATACCATTGATATATAATCGTTTGGATAATTTATATCAATTATCAGACTTTGAAATGTCAGATATGTTTGATATGGTAACAGTCGAAGATTTGATTAATAAAGTTAAAGGTGACTAAAAAGGAAAGTAGTATAATGGGAAAATTATCAGAAAAGGTAGCAATTATTGGTTATAGTGGTCAATATGGAGGCGCAAAAGATGCAAATGAATTTTGGAGGAAATTAACTGCTGGAGAAGATTTTTTTACTCGAGGTAGTGGAGATAAAAATTTTGTAAATACATATTCTGAGGTTGAAGATATTAATTATTTCGATAATGAATTCTTTAAAATAAGTCCTAGAGAAGCTAAATATACAGATCCACAGCAAAGATTGTTTTTAGAACAGTGTTATAAACTTTTAGAGAATACTGGATATTCTAATTTGAAAATCAAAAAAAGAATTGGCGTATTTGCTTCTACTTCATTTAATTCATACTTATTAAATAATATCTTATCTGAAAATAGAGAAATTAAAGGTGTAGATTATAGTTTATTAATTGGTAATGATAAAGATTTTTTAGCAACTCGTGTTGCTTATAAATTGAATTTGGTTGGCCCCGCTATTACAGTACAAAATGCTTGTTCTAGTTCATTTGCATCATTAAATTATGCTTGCTTAAGCTTACTAAACAATGAATGTGAATCAGCTATTGTGGGAGGAGTTTCAGTTAAATTTCCACATGAAACAGGATATTACACTCGAGATGAAGACAATTTCTCAAGTACAGGAGAATGTAGACCTTTTGATAATGATGCAGATGGTCTTGTTATGGGGAGTGGATGCTCTGTAATTCTGATAAAAAAATTATCAGATGCAATTAAGGATAATGATAGTATCTATGCTGCAATTGATTCTGTTAGTATTAATAATGATGGGGCTGATAAATTTTCTTTTACAGCTCCAAGTCCTTCGGGTCAAGCTGATGTAATTAGCCAAACGTGGGGGGAAGAAAAAACTCCAATTGATTATATTGAAGCTCACGGGACAGGTACGAAGCTAGGGGATCCAATTGAATTAAACGCTTTAGCTCAAATTTATAAAACATCTAACAAACCAATTCCTATTGGTAGTGTCAAGGCTAACGTAGGTCATTTGGATGTGGTTGCTGGAGTAACCTCAATAATAAAACTGATTTATATGCTCAAAGAAAATACTATTTTAGCCAATAACAACTTAAATACTCTAAATTATCAATTAGAAAAATATACTAATAAATTTGAGTTTGTAACTACTAATCGTAGCGAACATATTAATAGAGTTGCAGTTAGTTCCTTTGGAATAGGAGGGACTAATGTGCATTCTATTCTTGAAAAATATGACAATAAAAGAATAGGTACATTATTACCCGTTTATTTACTTGCTTTCTCTGGAAGAAGTAATGCAGACATTGAAATTATTAATGATTCAATTCAGAATCTTTTGAAAGAGCAAGTCGATATTGGTGATCTTATTTATTCTGTTTCTAATAGATACCAAGATTTTTCAATGAAAACTTTTAAATTAGTTTTTGATGATGGAAGCTTATTTGATATTGATTTTAATATTGATGACAAAGAAGTAATCACATTTACTAATAAAGAGTTTCACTATTTAAATAATCTTTTTGGAACTAAGAATATCAGTAATATTAGTGATCTAATTCAGACTTACATAGTTTCTAATTCGGATATTGAAATTAGTTTGTCAGAGGTAAAACCTGATAAGAATGAAATTAATTGTAAAGAAACGTTAATTAAGTTTTATAGAATAATAGTCAAATTGCTAAATGACAATATTCAATTTGATTTTAAAAAATTATACAGTAGGCTAGGGTGGAAGCAAATTGAAACGTATCATTATCCGTTGAAAAAAGAATATCTTTTTATTGATGTTTCTGAAAAGCAAATAGAAAGTGATACCGAAGTGGAATCGAATAAGAATTCAAAAGAAATTGCAGAAACTGTATTAAGTGTTCTTTCAGAGACACTTTTAATTGATGATATACTTCTAGATGATAATTTTTATGAACTGGGTGGCGATTCATTACTTGCAATTGAGATTATTGATAATTTGCAAAAAGAGGGAATATTTTTAGAATTACAATCTCTCTTGGATAGTGGCTCAATCTTGGAGTTTATTTCATCTGCCAAGAACGAGCACCGAGAATTCAAAAACGAGCAAGACGATGATGATTTGATTACAGATACGGAAGTACCGGACTTTTCACTTAATACATTACCAATGAATGAAAGTAATAATCTTTTTAAGGAGGTATTATTGTTTGGTGCAACAGGTTACGTTGGTGCACATTTATTAGAAAAGTTGTCAAATGATCCTCAAATAGATAAAATTTATTGCTTAATTCGTTCTAATTCAAAAAAAGTTGAAGAGAGATTAAAAGACACATTAAACTATTATTTTGATTTTCCTAAGGTGAAACAAATTTTAGAAAAAGTCATTGTCGTTGAGGGAGATTTATTAGAGCAGAACTTCAATCTTTCTGATAAAGTTTTGGAAAAATTAAAAAATGTAGATGTTATCTTTAATAGTGCTGGTGATGTGTCACATTATAAAAAGTATGATTTACTTCGTAAAATAAATGTAGACGCTGTAGATAGAATTATTGAATTTTGTCTTGAAAATTCAATTCAATATTGTCATTTATCAACATTAGCGATTTCAGGAAATGATGGAATGACTTATTATGATAAGAAAACACTTGAGAAGAAGCAAGAATTTACAGAGCATCAATTGGATATTGGGCAACCACAATCTAATACTTATGTAAGGACAAAATTAGAGGCAGAGAAGTTAGTAATTAATGCTCTTTCTAGAGGACTGAAAGCTAAAATATATAGACTTGGTAATATAACTAATAGAAGTTCGGATGGATTGTTTCAAATTAATTCATCTACAGATGCTTTTGCTCAAAGACTTAAGGTACTTCATTTATTAGGTTGTTATCCAGAAGAGTTAGCTGATTATCAATTAGAGTTCACTCCAGTAGGTGAGACAGTGGAAGCTATTATAAAGTTATCAAAAATGAATTCTGAATTTCAGATTTTTCATATTAATAATCCTTATACTATTTCGATCTCCAGATTATCCTCCATCTATACTTATTTAGATCGAGAAATGAGGGGAGTGAAAAGTGAAGAATTTAAAAATAATCTTGAAAGTTTTATAGAAGAAAATAAATCTGATCCATATATTACTGAAATAATGATTAATGATTTTACAAATAATCAGTTATCTTATGATAGTCCATATTACTATACCAATGAATATACAATTCAAGCCCTTCAAAGTTTAGGTTTTGAGTGGAGTCCAATTGGTATTGATTACATTCAAAAATATATTGCATTTCTAGAAAAAGAATAAAAAGAGGTACATAAATGTCACAAATTTCATTTAAAAATGTCACACGCTATTTCGGTACGGGAGAATCATTAACTAAGGCACTTGATGGTGTATCGTTTGATATACAACAAGGAGAGTTTGCAGTAATTCTTGGGTCATCAGGATCTGGTAAGAGTACAGCATTAAACCTAATTGGTGGGTTAGATACTCCATCATCGGGGAGTCTTACTGTTGATGGGATAGAAATATCAAAGCTATCTGATAATAAACTGATGAAATATCGTCGAAATAAGATAGGTTTTGTTTTTCAGTTCTATAATTTATTGCCCAATCTTACTGTTTTTGAAAATGTGGATATTGCAAGTAAGCTTTCAAATAATCCATTAGACAGTAAGGAGATGTTAACAGCAGTTAAATTATCAAATAGAATCAATCATTTCCCGTCAAAATTATCTGGTGGTGAGATGCAACGTGTTTCTATTGCCCGTGCACTATGTAAAAATCCTAAAATTTTATTATGTGATGAACCGACAGGAGCTCTTGATAGTAACACTGGAAAAGATATTTTAATTTTATTAAAAGATATTGCAAAAAAATATGGAGTTACTATTGTTATGGTGACTCATAATAATGAGATTGCAAAAGTAGCTGATAAAGTAATTACTATGAAAGACGGACATATCACATCATTAGAGGAAAATAGGTTTCCATTACCACCAGAGGAGGTAATTTTATAAATGATATATTTACTAAAAAAAAGTCTGAGAGATTTGTGGCAGTATAAAGGTCAATTTATCTCAGTGTTTGTTATGTCATTCTTATGTATATTTGTATTTGCAGGTTTAGATGGGACATGGCAATCAATGTCAAATAACAGTAAACAGTATTTTGATAAAACTTCTCTAGCTGATAATTGGATTATTACCAAAGGTGTAACACCTGCACAAAAACAAGATATTGAAAAATTATCTTCTATTAATCTTGTGAATTTTGAATCAATCTTATCTGGAGAAGTAATATCAGGTAGTGAGAGTGCAGATTTTAAAATAGTTACAACAGAAAATAATGATGTATCAAAGGTACAAGTAGTTGACGGTGAATCTTATAATTCAGAAGAAGGGGTGTGGATTGATAAATTTTTTGCTGATGCAAAGGATATTAAAGTTGGAGATTCTATTAATGTAAAAGTACAAGATAAGAGTCGTAATGTTAAGGTCTCGGGTATTATTAGAAGTTCAGAGTATATCGGATACACTGGATCTGGTACTGCAACACCTACAGATCATGAAGCTTATGGATATATGTATGTTGGTAAGAAAACATTAGCAACGCTTACTGGACAACCGTTAATATATAATCAAATTGAAATTATTAGGAAAAAGGGAGAAAGCAACGATGATTTGAGAGAGGAAGTTCATAAGATTCTCGGAAATCAAATGGTGTCGTTCTATGACCGTAGCGATAATAATAATTTAACCTACTTTACTAATAAAATTACTTCTATAAGAAGTATATCTATCTTATTTTCAATAATTTTTATCTTGCTTGCTCTATTAACATCTTATTCAACAATTAGTCGATTGGTATCTTCTCAAAGAGTGCAAATTGGTACATTGATGGCTATGGGGTTTTCAAAATATTATTTGTTAGCTCATTATATCAGTTTTGGATTTATAATTAGTAGTGCGGGATCTATTTTAGGGTATACATGTTCTCGTGGACTTAGCAATTTGATGCTGAATAGTCAAAAAGAATTTCATCTGATGCCAAGTTGGGATGTTCCTATTTCATATACATCTATAATTGTTGTTATTATAGTAATCTTGATTTGTTCCCTAGCTTCATTAAGTGCTAGTTATAAATTAGTTACTACAAACCCAGCATTAATAATGAAAAATAATAGTTCATTAACTATTGAACCGCGTTTTAATTTTAATAATAAATTACTAAGTTATGAATGGAATTGGACAATTAGAGATCTTTTCCGTTCTAAATTGAGATTTTTAATTTCGATAATAGCTGTTTTTGGTAGTGTTGTATTAATTTTATCAGCTAATGGCTTAAAAGATTCTGTAGATTATAGCAATAGTAAAGTATATGGTGATGTATTTTCCTATAAAACAAAAATTAATGTTAAATCTGGAACTGATAGAAAAAATATAGAAAAACAAATTACAAAGAATGGTCAATGGATTCAAGAGAGTGCCATTGAGTTAAAAAAAGATTCAGTAGTGAAACCTACAAGTTTAATGGTAATTGATAAAGGACAATTTGTACATATTTCACTACCTAAATCATCTAATAATGTTGTGATTACCAAACATCTATCTTCAAAACTTGGAATAAAAGTTGGAAATACGATTAGTATAAAGAGTCCTGAAACTGGTAAATATATCAAGTTTAGAGTTGGAAAAATCTTAGATATACCTTTCCCACAAGGAATATATGTGTCTGATGAAGTGTGGAGACACGAAAAAAATAAATTTATACCTACATCTTATTTGATTGATAAAAAAGTTTCAGAGAAGAGTAATAATCAAATTGAATCAACTATTACTTTGGATCAACAACTTGAAAGTACTAAAGTTATAATGAGAAGTGTGAATACCATTGTAGTCATTATGATTGTTGCGTCTGTATTATTATCAATTGTTATTTTATATAATACTGGTATGCTTTCTTATATTGAGAAATCTAAAGAGTACTCGACACTAAAAGTGCTAGGATTTTCTAACTTAGAATTGTTTAAATTAATTTTTTACAATAGCTTACCAGCTTTATTAGTTGGTTGTGTAGCAGGGATTATTGCAGGAATTAAATTTATGGGTATCTTCGTTTCGTTAGTAAGTACTGATGTTAGAGCCTATTTACTTTATTTGACATCAATAAATATTTTATTTACTTTAGTTATTGTAATTGGATGTACTCTAGTAGTGAATTTCATTATCTATAGAAAATTAAAGAAAGCAAACCTAGTTGAAGCACTAAAAGAAGAGTAAAGATGATTCAAATTTATGTTTTGAATATTACTAAAGTAGATTATGAAGATATCTTGAAAAAATTTGGTCATTATCTACCTAAATTTAGATTAAATAAACTTACTAGCTATCGTTTTTTAGATGATAAGAAAAGAAGTTTAATGTCTTGGTTGATATTATTGATAGGACTTAAAGTAAAATTCAATTTTGATATTAATCAGCTACAAATTTCATATTCAATATATGGAAAACCATATATTGAAAATAGTGATATAAAATTTAGTATTTCTCACTCAGGTAAATATGTTATATGCGCTTTAAGTAGGTCAGATGTTGGTATTGATATTGAGTTCTACAGAGAGTTAAGTCTTAATATCGCAAATGATTCTCAATCTTACATAAAAGAATGGACAATCAAAGAAAGCTATTTAAAGTTATTAGGTTATGGATTGTACCTTCCACTAGAACGTTTAACAATTATTGAAAATCAAGATAGAATTCTATGCTACGATAAAACTAAAGAAAATGATGAAGCTCTCATAACTAATGTTGATATAGATTCAATGTATTCTTGTTCGTTAGCATGCATGGAGAATAAGGTTATTAATATCAATCATATTGAACCTTATGAAATAGAAAAATACTTGTGTGAGTATTAATCCTAACAAAATGAGTTCTATAATTGTCTCATTTAAATGTTTATATTCTGTTAAAGACATTAGCAATAATGAGATTTTCAATTTGTAGAAAGCTTCTTTGGAATTTTGATATTGTTCATTTCTTGGGATTATTTCCCTCTTGATTGCTAAGTTTTCTTCCTATTAAATAGAGTATATATTTCGTACTTAAAAGTTCCCTGCTTTCTTCAAAGAAATTCCAGCTTTTTGAAATTGAGGCAAAATCATAACCACCCGTCAAACGGGTGGTTTGAAGCAGGGCTATAAGCCCGCATCACCAGCCAGCGCCTAAAGACGCTGGCTTTCACTTTGTTCAAGCCTTATCGCTAGTGACTCGTCACTAGCCTCTTAAAGAGGCGTTGGTATTACTTGCCACCATCCCTAAAGGGATCTTCGTATTCTTTTACGCTCAATTTATCCAGGGCAATGTCATGTTTTTCTTGTTCTTGGATATATTTTTTGATAGTCGATTCATTCAGTCCAACTGTGCTCACATAATAGCCCTCTGCCCAAAAATGGCGGCTTCCAAATTTATATTTGAGATTAGCGTATTTGTCAAACATCATCAGGGCACTCTTACCTTTTAAGTAGACCATAAAACTTGAAACGCTGATTCTTGGGGGAATACTAACTAGCATATGAACATGATCTGGCATTAAATGTCCTTCTATTATTTCGACTCCTTTATAACTACATAAACGTCGAAATATTTCGCCTAGACTGCTTCGATATTGATTATAGATTACTTTTCGTCTATACTTAGGGGTGAACACAATGTGGTATTTACACATCCACTTTGTGTGTGATAAATTATGCGCTTTTTGAGCCATACTTTTCTCCTTTCGCTTTACAATAGGCTTGAACACCTCTATTGTAGCGCGTTTGGAGTTTTTTTGGTATAACCTCTGTTGCGCACCCGCATAGCGGGTGGTTTATTTGTCTCGCACCAAAGGGCGCGAGACGGACTGAAAGTCACATAATAAAAAAACTTATAAGCTTGAAGCGATAGACATTCAAAGTTATTCCAGCTCCTGGTCATAAAACCATGTCTTAAGAAAGCACGTAAAGCTAGTCAGTTCTCAAAACGTTAAGAACGGCTTTATATCAATATTTCAAAGCACCCAAGGGTTTGCCCTATGGGTGTTTTTCTCTATTTTTTATTATTTCCAAAATAGCTGTTCAATTTTAATTATATTATCTACGACTTTTTCGGGACTTTCCGATAAATCGTTATCAATCCAGAACGAAATAATGGTTTCAAAAGATGCAGAGAAGGCTTTTATAATAATTTCATCTGAAATCTTCGTATTTTTTTTAATCTTTTCTCTAATAGTTGTGTTGTTATTTATTAGATCACAAATTAGTTGTTGAACTTTATCTTTAAATTGAACGTGAGGTGCTTTTGATATTGCTTTAAAATGTTTATAATCATTTTGAATTAATAGTAAGGCTTTTAAAAGCATATCCTCTTTATCTAAATTTCCTTGAGCTAAAATCTCCCAAAATCTTTGCATCGTCTCTGTTCCGATAGAATAAGCTAAATCATTCTTATCAAGAAAATGTTGATAAAATGTTCCCCTACTAATGTTTGCTCTCTGAGTTATATTTCCTATGGTTATTTTTGAGTACTCCATTTCAAGTAGGAGATCTATCAAAGCAGCTTTGATGTTAGTAACGCTATTTGTCTTTCTTTTTTTTGTCATTTTTACCTTAATTAAACACATTGTTTGATTTTGTCATGGTCAATATATGTATATTATTATATTCTATTTATGTGAATTATGAAAGTTAAAAATGACTGTTTTATGTTCACGAAGATAATTGATGCATCGTTAATCATTTAACAAAATAATTAATGAAGGGAATAGAATTTAATGACAAAATCAAGAAAAATTTTAGGATTTATAGGGCTGGTTTTATAGGGCTGGTTTTAGCAATGTTTATGGGGGTTTTAGATGCAACGATTGTTAATATTGCCCTACCAGATATTATGGAAGACTTAAATACGGGATTGACTGATACAAGTTGGGTAGCAACAATCTATGTTTTAGCAATGGCTGTATTTATTATTACAGTTTCAAAACTCGCTGATGTCTACGGTAGAAAATTGGTTATGCTAATTGGTGTAGTAATATTTGGTGCTTTCTCATTCGCCTGTATGATGGCTGATTCATTATTACTCTTAATTATTTTTAGGTTATTCCAAGGAATTGGAGGTGCAATATTAACTCCAATTGTTCTACCCATGGGAATTGAACTATTTGGGAAAGAGAATACCAGTCGTATTACTGCTATTATGGGTGCCTTCAGTGCCTTAGCTGCAGCGGGAGGACCAGTAATTGGTGGTTTAATTATCCATTGGACAACATATCATTGGATTTTTGGTATTAATGTTCCAATCGCCATCTTTGCATTTTTGATGATCCTAGTGGGGACAAAAGAATCATATGATTTAACAATTTCAAAGGATATTGACTGGCTAGGTATGATTTTTCTTACTTGTACTTTAGGTGGACTTACATTTGGTTTATTGGAAGGTCGCGAGTATGGTTGGGTATCACAAACCATCATAGCTAGTTTTGTTATTAGTGTTGTAGGCCTATTTTTTCTTATTTTAACCGAAAGAAGAGTAAAATCACCTATTATTGAATTAAAATTATTCAAGGAAAGTACATTCACATCTTCGAGCATTATTTATATGATTTTTGGATTTGCGATTATCGTACCTTCATTGATTTTAAACTATTTCTTGCAAAATGTTCGCAACTATTCTGCTTTACATTCGGCATATCTTATTATTCCTGCCTCTTTAGCTATCGTAGTAGGTATGCCGTTAGCAACTAAGATGTACCAAAAAATTAGTGCAAGATTACTCATTAGTATCGGGTTGGTTATTACAGCAGGCGGATTATTTATGCTTAGTCTTGTTCAGTATAATACTTCACAAAGCATCATTGTTTGTTGTAATGTGATTATTGGTTTAGGACTAGGATTTATGGCAATGGCATTAACATCATCTGTAAAATATTTACCAGTGAATAAGGCTGGAATTGGGTCAGGTATCGTTAATGCTTCCAGATATATTGGGCAAGCCATTGGTGTGGCTCTCTTGGTTACCATTTTAAATAGTAATGTTAATATTGCTAAAACACAAATTAAGGAAACATCGTATAACCAAATTGAAAAACGGGTTTTATCAACAGATGTAAAAAAAGTTGCTAAGAAGGAAATGGCAAAAACTTTCAAGACGACCAAGAACAGCAATAGTATTTCAACCAAACAAAATAGGATGGTTAAGACAATCAAAATAGCTGCTCAAAAGACAGATAATCTTCCAGATCCTAAAAAGGGGAGTAATTATAGAAAGATTTATGATGCAAATCAGTTATTGATTAAGGGAGTTGAAACCATTAGTTCAAGTGTCTCTCAGTTATCAAGTAGTTTGAAAACTATATCTGGAGGACAAGCCAAAGTTGGTACAGCTATTAAATTATTAGCTCAAAAGGATGAATTAAACGCTGCTCTTAAGGCCATTGTCAAAGAAAAAAATGAGCAGTTGGGCAGGGCATTTGATAATGTATTTATTGTAGGAGCAATCATTGTATTGATATGTACTCCGTTGGCTCTGATGACAGAAAAGCGAAAAGATGTATAACTAAATAATTTTATATGTTTCTTAAAATGATTTTTTAATAGGGAAAGCCAGTCTAGATTATAGGCTGGTTTTTTATATAGATGATCACTTTACTAAAACAGTTTTCAGAACCTATCTAAAATACAAAGCTTACATCACCAACGCCCTTGAATATCCTTATTCCAATGCCAAGTTGGAAGCAACCAATAAGGTCATCAAAGATATCAAACGCCAAGCCTCTGGCTTTCGAAATTTCAAGAACTTCAAAACAAAAATTCTCGTCGCTTTAAACATTATAAAAGAGAGAACCCATTTGATTTTCTCTCGTGCTTAGTTATAAGGCCGTTATAAGTCACCCACTACAGTTGACAATAAGCCAATTTTTAGTGCTGATTCTATTTTAGGGAATTATATTTTTTGCGGTATTAGAGAACATAGGAATGTTTTGGTAAATAAATTTATAACTTTTCCAGTATTTTACCAAGTAGTTCTTCTAACTTTTCTAAGTCTCCATAGACTGTTCCGTCCATATAAAGGTTGTAAATCTTATCATCTTGTTCAACGCGTATTTGTGCAGAGTATCCTTTTGACAGTGCTAAGGAACGAATGACTTCCCGTTGAGTCCGTCCATTGCCTTCTCGAAACGGATGGAAATAATTAAGGTTATCAAGAATTTTTGCTAATTGTTTAATAATCTCATCTTTTGAATTAGCCGTTTGATGATAGGTATGAATAAGTTGGTTCATATAGGTTTCAGCAGTATTAAAAGATTGTAATGGCATAAAAGGATTACCACTTTTTGAAATATTAACCCTACGATATTGCCCTGCCCAAGAATAAACATCTTGGAATAAATAGTTATGGATAGCTAAAATATCCCTAATAGAATTGACTTCAATAGCCTTTAATCGCAAATCTGCAAGTCGTCTAGTAACTAGAAGGTGTTCGTTCCGATAGGCTTCTTCAATATTTGTAATGTTTTGTTTGTTGATTAAGACTGTAGAATTTGGATAGGTGTATTGATTATTAGGGTCAATGTACTTATAGCCTTCGTATTGATTTTTAACCAAGGTTCAATTCCTTTCGCTTGTTGATAACATAAGCTTTTAAATCAATCACATCTTGCACAGTGGGTTCATAATTTTCAATCATTGATGAACCAATGGCATACCAAACAGTATCAAAATCTGAAAAGTTATCAAAAGGAATCCCTAAAATTGTTAATTCCTCTTTATTTACATCAAGAGTCATGGTATACCTCCATGTATAACGCTGTCTCTATTATACCATAAAATGGGTATGTTCACATGGAGAGATAGGAGCTATAAAAACCCAAATGCAAACGCCTGAGTTAATAAATGTTGTACAAATTTTATCTGATAAGGAAGTTAAACTATTCTTGTTACTGTTATTAAGTAGTGGTGTGAACTTTTTGGTATTTAATAGCTCAATTCGTATGTTTTTGTAAAAAAATTCACACCATTCAGATGATATTAGTTGAAATTAGATGAAAGAATGCTTTCTGAAAAAGCGAGAAAATGTTGACGTTAAAGCATTTTGAAATTCATTCAAACAGGGATTGTTCAAACCAGGTCTTAAGAAAGCACGTAAAGCTAGTCAGTTCTCAAAACGTTAAGAACAGCTTTACAGCAACGATTACAAGCATTTTGCAAGTCCCTTGCAAGGTGCTTTTTTTGTTAATTTTTGCTCGTGATACCGTTTTTGATACCGAGTTGAAAAACTTTTACACCTATTTTCTAATTGCTTTTGAGATAATCAGCATAATGATTGACTGATTTATCTTCACCTGCTCTTGTAACATGGCTATATGTATCCAAGGTCATTTGACTGCTTGCATGACCTAGTCGCTTGGCTGTATTAACTGGATCAATTCCAATTTCAGTCATTAGGGTTGCATGAGTATGTCTGAAGCCGTGAGGACTAATCTTTTTTAGGTGGTGATGTCTGATGATACGATTTAAAATATTATTGATATAATCGGCGTGTAATGGCTCGACTGCTCCTGCTTGTGTACGATAAGTAAATAGATAATCTTGCTCAATAGAAAGAGGTGTGACTGAAAGTTGAGCCCTTTCTTTTTGGCTTTGCTGTTTCCATTTGTACAAAATGGCCAAAGTTTCAGTATCAAGCTTTATTTTTCTTACGGAAAACTCGTTTTTTGTACCCTTTTCAATTGCTTTACCTTTTACTCTCCCTAGGCTTTTACTTATACTGAGGGTTTCGCTGTCAAAATTTATATCAGCCCATCTTAGGGCGTAAAGTTCGCCTTTTCGCAGTCCACTATAAGCCAGTAGCCTGAAAAGAACATAATGCTTGTACGGCTCTTCTTTTAAGACAATGGACAAGAATTCCTGTAACTCTTGGACAGACCAAAAATTCTCTGCAGACGCATGCTTTCTTCTTGGCAGTATAATTTCAGCCATAGGGTTATGTTTAAGCAATCTCATTTTTATAGCGAAATCAAACACTTTGCTAGTGTATGACTTGATTTGCTTGATATTTCTATAAATCTCTGCTTTTTCTGTAATAAAGTCCTGGCAATCTAAAGGACTTATTTTTTTAATCTGTTTATCTCCAAAGGTTGGTAAGATATGCAGCCTAAAAATATCAAGCGTCCTCGAGGCTGTAGTCGCCTCTACTGTCCCCTGATAGCTTTTAAACCATTTCTCAAAGATTTCTCTGTAGAGCTCCTTAGAAGCTCTCTGAGGGGCTATAAAAGCCTCTGTATTCATTTTATGGTTAATAGCATTCTCATACCGTTTTGCTTCTCTACGTGTCTTAAAACCACGTTTTAGGTGGTCTCGACGTTGACCATCTAAGGTCATATAGATTTTCACAAAATATCGGTTGCCTTTTCTAGTCTTGTATTTATGAATAGACATTGTAATTTCTCCTTTATTTCTAAGATTTCGGAGCTTATAAAATAAAGAAATTACGAGCTGTCCTAATTATTTTTTATTCTTACCAGCTATTAGTCTCTTGTACTCGTCAGAGTTTTTCCAAGCTTCCCATACATAGTGATAAGGAGAATTTTTAGCACTTGATTTGTTGATGAGAAGTGGCAACAATCCTTCTCCTTTGTCTGATATAAATTGTTTGATGGCTTTAACCAAAACAGGATTAAAGTCTTTTTTATTAACCATGAAATCAATATAATCTGCCAGTTGCTCAGATTGGTTAATTTCGGCCAGCAAAACAGCTAATTCATCACCAAAAGGAGTCCATTCGGTAATCTTATTTTCTATGGTGTTTTGCCCTCTTAGTATTTTAGAAAAGCCTTTTAGAATCTCTTTGGTTGACCCAGGGTTTATCAAATTTGGATTATCGTCAAGTCCTAACAAGTAGGGAACTGATACGCCAAAATAATCGGCTAGAATTTTGGCATTTTCTTTTTTAGGGGTTCTAATCCCTTGATTATAACCTGATAAAGTAGGGTAAGCAATACCAGTTTCAGCACTGATTTGTGTAAGTTTCTTCCCGCTTTCTTTTATTAATTTTTCTATATTGGTCATATTTTTCCTTTCTATAATTAGTATTTATCATATTATATCATATATCATTCAAATTGAATAAAATCTCTTGACTAAAATTCAAAAAGAATTTATAATGTATATAAATAATTCGATTTGAATTATTTCGGAGCTTATATAATAAAGAAATAGAGGTGATCATATGGCAGAAAATTTTACTGTTCAACTTCCTAAAGCTACAGAAAAGAAACTGCTAGCTCGATACGACAGCATGGTACAAGAGGCGATCGAAAAAGCATTTGCAGATAAGGACTTAAACAAGCCCATGGTGCGCATGGCCGGCTTGTGTCGTTGGCTAGATGTCTCAACAACAACTGTTATTAAGTGGCAACGTCAAGGTATGCCTCACTTTGTTATTGATGGTGTAACCTTGTACGATAAACGCAAGGTTGCAAAATGGTTAGAACAATATGAAAGATAAGGAGATTGACAAAATGTATGATGAAGAATGCTACCTAATCCCTAAGGTTCTCCTTCAAGATGAATTTTACAGTGCTCTAAGTGTTGATGCTATCTTTGTTTATACTATTTTGAAAGAGAAACAGAAAGAAGCTGTCTTGCGCCACTGGATAGATGAAGAAGGCAATATTTACCTTTCTTACTCTATCGAAGAATTAATGAAACTGTTTGGTTATTCTAGAAGCAAAATGGTTGTTCTTATGCGCTCCCTGGAGGAGCACAATCTTATTGAACGTGACAGAGTTCCTGTATTTTATGGACACTCTTTGCCCTATCGGACATACATCAATGAAATTTAATGGAGCTGGCAATATGATGAAAGTATTCTTTGGCAGTGATGCTGCTATTAAGGCTCAGTTGACCCAACAACTAGACGCCTATCAAATTACCTATCAGGCAATGGACAAAGACGCCTTAACTAAGCAAGAGTTTTTGAAGATGATGGCAATGACAAGTGATTTCTTTGAGTTGCTATCTCCGAGTCTTTATCTTTATAAACTAGATAATCGAACAAGTCTCAATAACTTTATTGATAAGGTTTTATCAGATAAAGAGAAGAATATCCGTTTTCCTCTTGTTATTTTTGAAAATGAAGTTTATCCAGAGATGTCGGTAGAAGAGGTGAGGAGATTTCTACCGAGAGAGTACAGACAAGCAGAACGAGAACAATTATTCAGGAAGCTACAAATTATTGATGAAGGTAGGATGTTCTGGAGTAATTTTGAAATACTCCGTAAGAAGTCTGAGTTACGTTGGTTTGAATTCAATGATTTGATGTTTAGAGACGATTCATCTAACTTAACTCAGGCCAAGAGGAATAAAGATAGATTCTTTTATTACAAACATGAACATAAAACTCCACCTGATAAATACGTAGAAAAGATGGCAGAAATTTTGTTTGTCGATAAAGAGGATTTCTTCAAAAAAACTGTTTTAGATTTGCAGACGATATGATGATTTTTGAAAAAATTTTGGGAAGAAAAATCTGTTGAAAATAGCTCTGAAAATTCTTTGAAAATTGGTTTTTGGAGACAGGATTTTTGAATTTGTGAAATCTTCACAACGCGGGCTCCTCTAACAGCCCGCTGAACGCACATTTCGTGTGCATTTTCTATCCAAGTTTTTTGACAAGTTTGGTTGAGCAAATTGTAAGATGTCCGACGAAGTCGGCTTGGGGTTGCTCCCCCAAGTTCGTCAATTTACGAGATCTTTACGCAGGCAAAAAAGAGGCGCCGATAGGTGACCTCGAAAAAGAAAGGAGGTTAAATTTGAATACCCGAGTAAGCTTAGATAATATCACGCTAACCGCTTATATCCAGTCAAAATGGCTGCAATCCCTGAAAAATTTGGTTGAGAATAACATAGCCATAACTATGAAACTAGCTACAACTGATAGATTTGAGGCATATACTCAGGATGTAGGACGAGTAGTTCTCCTGATGCAGTATGACAAAATAAAAGGACAAGCCTTTAATGCTCGCCCTTTCAGGTTGGAGTTTAACCCAAATAAGCTCCGACCTGTAGATAAAAGTATCCTTGGTACGATTATAGCATATCTTGAAGATGTTTCAATCTCTCGTGCTGACTTAGCGTTTGATTTATTCGAGCTTGATTGTAGTAATTTTATTTTAGAGAAAAAAGGAAGGGGGGTTGCAACAAAAGAATTCCGCTCCAAAGATGATAAGTTGGAAACAAAATATTTAGGAGCTTCCCGCTCCGAGAAACAAATTCGACTTTACAATAAAAAATTGGAGCAATTGAGTAGTGGAACAGAGAGTGAAAAGCAGTTTGCTAGTCAGTTCAAAAATTGGTGGCGTTTAGAATTTCAACTTCGCAATAGGGCAGTTGATGAAATATTTACAGTCATCAATGAAATCATTTTTAAACCTAACAATTTTGAAAATCTCACTTTGGAATCTCAGATTTATCTTTCAGCTATGTTACATGATAAAAGTACATGGAGAAGAGTTCATAGAAATACTCGAAGCAAGTACAAGAAAATGCTAGATACCTATCAGACATCTGAAATTGATTATTTGGCAGAGATGAAAAATCTACTCAAAGAAAGACGAGAGAAACTTGAAACTGAACTAGCCTTTTATGCAGGGAAATTTGTTGGACAATAGCGAAGCTGTCCAACAAGCATTTTGAAAAAATGCTTTGCTCGTATCGGCGAGCAACTCTGAAAAGCAGCTTGTGGCTCGAGCTGCATTTTCAGATCTCCTCACTGAATAAAGTGAGGAGAGAGCCGTCTGCAAGACCCTTCGGAGAACGCACCTTTACCTTGGTAAAGTATAGTGCGTTATACTTTACATGGAAGTTGTGCCGAAAATACAGGCGAAGCACTTAAAAATAGCCGTTAATATTTGGGTGAATAATAGTGGAACGATTCACCCCTTGCTCGCTATTCGAGCAAGAGAAAGGACATAATATGAGTTATGCAGTTGCAAGAATGCAAAAAATGAAATATGGTAATTTACGAGGAGCATACAAGCACAATGAACGAATTTTTAAAGAGCATTCTAATAAGGATATTGACCCTAGCAGGTCACACCTTAACTATGAGTTGACGGAACGTGACCATTCTATATCGTATGAAAAGCAGATTAAAGATTACGTGAACAAAACTAAAATCTCAAATCGGGCAATTCGAAAAGATGCCGTGTTGTGTGACGAGTGGATTATTACTTCGGATAAACAATTTTTTGAAAATCTGAGTGATGAGCAAACACGAGAATTTTTTGAAACAGCTAAGAATTATTTTGCAGAGCACTATGGCGAGGAAAATATCGCTTATGCAAGTGTGCATTTGGATGAGAAGACACCGCATATGCATATGGGTATAGTTCCAATGAGAAATGGCACATTATCATCAAAAGCTATGTTTAACCGTGATGAGTTGAAAAAGATACAAGCTGATTTTCCTAAATATCTAAGTGACAATGGCTTTGACCTAGAAAGAGGGAAGGTCAATAGTGAGACTAAACATCTTAGCGTTAAGGATTACAAAGAGAAACAGCAAATGCTTGAGAACATGGACGCAAAAATTGATTTAAGGCAAGCTAAAATGCAGCAGCTTACGAAAGACTTAGCTGATAAGAAAGAAGCGTTATCCACGGTTGATAAAATTTATGAAGATCTAAATGGATTAGGTTTATCCGACTTGCAGGAAGGGAGGCTTGGTAAGAAAACGTTAGGAGGAAAGGTAAAGATTGAGCAAGAACAGCTGAATAGGCTGGTAAAAACAGCTGTTGATAATATCAGCAAAAATCATCAGTTAAGAACTAATCAAGAAAGGATGACCAATCGTATAAAGATACTTGAAACCCAAGTATCCAATAAGGTCGGCTGCTGAATGAGCTTAATAGCACAAAAGAGGAGGTGACCAAACTAAAAATCGAAAATAGCAATCTTAGGGATAAACTTAATACGTTAATGGAAAGGCTAAACGTGGCAACTAAGAGGCTAGGTTTGTGGCGTACCCAAGCAAAAAACTATATGCCAACAAAGGACTTTAAGAAGATTATGAAGAGTATAAATGCAATAAAGCCAGAACCCCTTGTTATTAAAACAGTTCAGATAGTTAAAAAAGTAATTGATAAGTCAATGTAGAATTTTTATGCCGAGAAAACTTTTGTCAGTAAGCTAAGCGATTTAGACTAGACGTGTCTGAGTCGCAAGGCTGAAGACTTGCGAGCAGAGCACGTTAGTTAAAAATCAGCGAAGGTTACTTGCTGACAAAAGGAAATTGGAATAAATTAGAAAAAGGAGAGCAAAATGAGTTTTGAAACAAAAGTGATGAAATTTAAATTGGATAAGATGACTGGAGAACGGTTTATAAACCTCTTAAAGTATTGTCAGACACAAGTTAGTGAGGTATCAGAACTAGAAGATTGGTTACGATTAAATCAGATTAAGGACAAGCCTAACTTTCAGGATTTTTTAAAAGGTAATATAAGCTTTCTGGCCATGGTGAACTATTTGAAAGAAAAAGGGATAAAATGTGCTATGGATGGGTCGCGTTCTCTTCGTGATATTTATGTACGTATTGACGACTTAGAAGCTTTTGAAATTAGTGTTAAACAGATTATTGATGACTTACTATCTTTAGAGATAGAGGACTGGTTAAGCTCTAAATTGCTAAAACCAACAGCGAAAATGGATTTTTATGATAGCTTAGAGTGGGCCAAGCAAGAAACTCAAAAGCTCATAGATGCTAAAAAGGGTAAAAAGAAATGAGAAAAAAGCTATTTGTTTTCAGCCTTTGTTTACTTGTCGCAAAAATGCTGTGCAGGTCTGTGGCAGAGACCTTGACTTCAATAAGTATGATTTTCAAGAAATAGCTTGTATGTTATAATAGGGCTTGGCACAAATGACACCGCCTCGAAAGGGGGTGAGTTGCCCATGTGGGATTTTGTACTTCTAAATATCATCGCACCAATTTCGGTTGGGGTAGTGCTTGCACTATTTTCTAAATGGCTAGATAGGAAAGACGATGATTAAGTGCCACTAGCTCGGACGTAGTTTCGCACCTACGCAAAAAAAGCCTCAGGTCTGGACACCTGGGGCTTTTCCGTTGCCTCATGTTGAGGGAAGATGTACTTCTTCGCACAACTATTATCACACAGTAACCAAAAAAAGTCAATAAAAAAAGCTAAGAGCGAATCGAGGATTTACCTGATGATCATCAGGAGGCAGCACCCCTACCTGAAGCGATAGTACCGCTTCCTTTGAATGAGTCGTCACCGATTAAAACTCAGCCTCAGCTTTTCTCCATTATATCTCAGCAGAAGACCAAAGTCAATAAAAAGGTCTTCACCAATGCGAGACAAATTTCTTTATTGTATAAGCCCCGAAATCTGATTTTTGATACCTTTTTGATACCGTTTAGGTTCAAATATTTGTGTATATGTAACAATTTTTAGAATATCTGATAAAAGAAATGTTGATTTATAGCTTATTTGACTGTATGCAGTGTTTTTGACAAACAACCAGGTCTTAAGAAAGCACGTAAAGCTAGTCAGTTCTCAAAACGTTAATCAAAGCGATTATATCAACGTTTCAAAGCACTTCATGGTTCACACCATGGGGTGTTTTTTGATGATTTTTAGCAGAATTCACACCACTTTTCACACTATTATTACTTTTTATAGGGAAAGGGACAAATCAGCAAGCTAAGCTTCATTTTTAAGTCCGTGCTTTTAGACTATAACTAATCCTAAAACTTTTCTTTTTCGTAATCTTCTTGGAGAAGAGATTGGGACAAAAGTCCTGCTTCCGATTAACTAGTTTGGATAGAGCAGTTTGAACCACTGCTGATTGGAAGTCCTTATCCTTTGCTAAGGCGGATAGTCTTATCCAGTGAATGATTTCTAGCTGAGCCTTAAAATAAGAGAGCGAGGAAAATCGAAATCGCCATTTCATGTCATGACGATTTAATTTTTCTTCCACGCTCTGTTTTTTATTAAAATATAATCGTAAGTGGTATACTAGAGATATAGTGTGTCTAAAGTCATTGAGATTTTTTAAAATAGCATTTGCAGAATTGATGAATTAGCTATTTAACAAAAGAAGGGGAGTGGTCAGACGATGAAGCTGACAGATGAATTATTTGCAAAATATACATTAATAGAAGATACTCTATTGCCCTACGGATTTCAAAAAAGAGGGGATTCGTATTTCTATAGCAAGCTGATTCACAATAATGAGTTTGACCTTCATATTCTAGTTGAAAATCAAAAAATAGATGCGAAACTGACAGAAGTGGAGTTTGGTGAAGAATACACCTTGATCAATACTGATGCTACTGGCAGTTTTGTGGCTGCCTTGAAAGAAGAGTGCCAAAAGGTGCTTCTTGATATTAGAGACAAGTGCTTTAAAAAAGACGATTTCTTTTTTGCTCAAACAAATAGAATTGCTGATTTGATTAAAAAGAAATACGGAGTAGAACCAGAAAGAAGTAAGAATGGCAATGAAAGCAATGGGATATTCCGTAACCCTGCAACAAAGAAGTGGTTTGGCCTTGTTATGTTCGGGAAAAAGAGCAATCTGATAGGTGATTCAAAAGAAAGGGTCGAATATCTGAACTTAAACTTTAAGCAGGCTGCTGAAACATATCATCAAAAAGGAATCTACCATCCTTACAAGAAAAAGAACAAACATTGGGTTGCAATCATCATGGATGATACACTTACTGATGAGGAGATCATGGCTTTAGTCGATATCAGTTATGAAAAGTCAAACCAGAAATAAAGCTGTCAGCTTTAAGTAAATAGGGGAAATGCGATCTATTGGCGGCTTTCTTAAACGGTGTAATTATGATACAATGAAAGCGCTTAAACAAATGGTTTTAAGAAAGAAAAATGAGGTGACATTATGAAAGCTTGGGTTTTATCCAGCCAAACAGAATTAGGTGTACCAAATTTAGAATTGGTCGAAATGCCGAAACCACAGCCAGAATCAGAAGAAGTTTTAATCGCTGTTCGTGCAGTAGGTTTAAATCCTGCTGATTACAAGCTGGCACAGCAAGGGGTGGCTTCTTGGGAATACCCGCATATTTTAGGTTTGGATATGGCCGGTGAAGTTGTTGCTGTTGGCGATAGTGTTGAAAACTTCAGTATTGGAGAGCGAGTAGCTGCTCATATTGATTTAGCTCAACAAGGTTGTTTTGCAGAATTTGCGACAGCTCCAACCTATACGGTGGCCAGAGTTCCTGAAAATGTTTCCTTTGAAGAGGCCGCAGGTCTCTTGTCTACAGGTATTACTGCCTATCAGGCATTACACCGTAAGGCTAACTTATCAAACAGAAAATCCATACTTGTTCATGCCGGTTCGGGCGGTGTCGGCTCCATGGCTATACAGCTGGCGAAAATTGCAGGGCTGACAGTCTTTACGACAGTCCCCGGTAATAGGAAAGATTTCGTGTATGGATTGGGTGCAGATGTGGCTGTTGATTATGAAAAAGAAAATATTGCTGATGTCATCAAAGAACGGACTGCTGGTTTAGGTGTAGACCTGATCATTAACACTTTGGGGCAAAGTTACGCGGACAAAGATCTTGATATGCTCGCATTCAATGGGGACTTAGTCTGTATTGTTGCTCCGCCAAGTGCCGGTGCCATGGATAAATTATTTTCTCGCGGTTTGGGGGTTCATCTGACTTTTGTAGGGGCTGCCCATCAAAGCGGCAATATGCAGCAAAAGCAGGATTTAGGACAAATGGCGCAAGCCGTGTTGTCATTGGCTGCCGAAGGAAAACTGCAAGTTCCAATCGCCCGTTCGTTTACCTTTGCTGATTTACCGTTAGCACTGGCGACCTTAGAAAAAGAGCCGCCTGCTGGAAAGTTTGTTGTCCAAGTTGATTGATAAGATAAACTTCGGTGTGAAGAGACAAAAACACCTAAAAGGGCCAAACTGGCCCTTTTAGTTTGTCTAAAATAACAGCTAAATTTCTTAAGATTATCCCAATGTAGTTTGTGTCTAGACAGCAATGATATTTTGATTGCCTCTTCACTTTGACAATCAAGACAATAAAAATCAAGGCTGTAAGCAAAATTTTTGCAATGCCGATTTGATTTTGTTAAACTGGTTGCAATCAATCGATTGAATAAAATTGATTTTAAGGGGGTTGAAGTGACACAGACACAAAAAATAGGGGATAAGCTTCAAGAGCAACAATCATCTCTGCTTTTAGAACATCATCTCTGCTTTTCTTTGTATGCAGCGTCTAGAGAATTTATCAACCGCTACACGCCTTTGTTAGCTGAGATCGGACTGACCTACACACAGTATGTGGTCATGATGGTTCTCTGGGAAGAGCACAGCACTATTACACGTGAACTGCGAGATAGAGTGTTCCTGGACAGTGGCACTCTGACACCGGTACTAAAGAAATTAGAGGAAAAAGGATTCGTCATTAAGGAGCGCTCACAAGCGGATGCGCGTGACTTGATTGTTACCCTCACTCAAGAAGGTGCAGATCTAAAGCAAGCTGCTTTGGCTGTCCAAGCCGAAATTGCCAAAAACTTTAAGGGCAGCTCGGATAATGGCAAGCTTTTGTATCTGCTTCAGGAAATGATGGAGACCTTCCGACAAGAACGAAAGGGAAAGTAAACAGTTATGACCAAAATCGTTTATGCAAGCCGTACAGGCCATGTTGAAAAAATTGTGAATCAGCTGGGCATGACAGATGTCTTAAAAATCGAAACAGGTACCGAGACAGTTAATGGAGATTATGTGATTTTCACTTATTCTACAGGAAAAGGCAAAACGCCGAAAGTCGTTGAGCAGTTTTTAGCGCACAATCCAGGCGTCAAGGCCGTTGTTGGGAGTGGTTCCATGGCAAAACATGCCGAAACGTTTAATTTTGGCGCAGAAAACATTGCCCAGACCTACAAGGTACCTATCTTAGCCAAGTTAGACGGCACAGGAACGCCTCAAGAGATTGAAGACTTAGCTAAGAGCTTAGAAAACATGTAACCAAAGCAGAAATTTACCAGATAAAAAGGAGACCGCATAATGACAATCGTACAGACAGCCGTATTTACCGTAGACAAACATTACCAAGATGAATTTCTTGAAAAAATCAAGCGTGATGTTGCTTCCCTCAAAGAGTGGCCGGGCAATCTAGCAGCTGAAGGCTGGCAAGGCGAAGACAAAGGGGATAGTATCGAATTTATCCTCCTATCAAAATGGAATTATAAAACAGACTTTGAGGCTTGGCTGAATCGTCCGGGCCACAAAGAAGGACATGCAGATCCAAAAACACAGGAGATTCGCAAACACGTGTCACGCAAGGTGAATACCTACAGAGTATTAGCTGACTAGCACTCAAAGAAAAGTGAGGAAAAACCAATGAATTATGATGTAATCTTTATCGGAAGCGGCCATGCCAATAACCATGGTGCGCGTCTGCTGGCCGCAGCAGGGAAAAAGGTCGCTATGATTGAAGCAGACAAATTTGGCGGTGTCTGTACTAACTATGGCTGCGATGCTAAAATTCTCTTAGATGGCCCATTTGAATATTTAGACGGCTTGAACAACTATCAGGATTTGGGCTTGACAGCTGATGTTCAGATTGATTGGGCAGCTATGATGGCTCATAAACGCAAGACCTTGGCTGGTTTTCAAGAGGTATTTCCGCCCATGTTCAAAAACTTAGGGATTGACATTATCAATGGACGGGGAACAATCGTCGATGCCCACACTGTCACTGTAGATAATCAGCACTACACGGCTGACTACATCGTTATTGGGACTGGCGCCCGCAATGCTAAACTTAATATTCCAGGTAAAGAGTTTACGCAAGGCAGCACCGAATTTTTAGATTTGGATGCTTTGCCTGAACACATGATTGTAATCGGTGCAGGTATTATTGGGATGGAATTTGCGTCAATGGCCTTACTAGCAGGCAAGAAAGTGACCTTCTTTGAATATGCGGACCGCCCTTTGCTGGCTTATCCAGAAAAATATGTCCAAAAAATCGTGGCTAAATTTGAAGCCCAAGGCGCTGTCTTCCACTTTGGCCAAGCCGTTGCCAAAGTCGAAAAAGCTGGCAAGGGCTTCCGCGTAGCGACACAAACAGGTCAAGAAGCTACTGGCGACTTTGTGCTGGATGCGACAGGACGTGTCGCTAACGTTGAAAACTTAGGGTTAGAAAATCTGGGTGTCGAAGCAAGCCCGCGTGGCATCAAGGTAGACGGACATATGCGCACTGCTGTGCCGAATATCTATGCCTCAGGTGACGTCGTTGACAAAACCATTCCCAAATTAACACCAACAGCCGAGTTTGAGTCCAACTATATCGCACGTGACATCCTAAATCCTGAAGGAGAGGCCATCACTTATCCTGTTATCCCTAACCTTGTCTTTACTTTGCCTCGCATTGGGCAAGTAGGAGTTACTGTTGATGAGGCTAAAGCTCACCCTGAAGAATACAAATTGGTTGAAATCCCATGGGGAGAGCAGCACGACTGGGTCAACAATCACGAACGGGATGCTGAACTGGCTTTGATTTTTGACAAGGAAGACTACTTGGTGGGTGCTGCTGCCATTTCCAGCCAAGCTGGCACTTGGCTGGACTGGCTGACACCAATCATCGAGAAAAAGATGACCGCACAGGACCTTAGCAGCATGATCGTGTCCTTTCCAACTCAAACCTATATGCTCTGGTCAACATTGACATCACTTTTAAAAGCGCAATAGTTGGAAAAATGTTAACACCTATCTTTATATCAATAAAAAGGAGGACCACACATGACAGAAGAAACAAAAGAAGCATTACGCAAGCGTATCGGCGATTTGGCCTATGAGGTGACACAAAACGCTGCAACTGAGCGTGCTTTCACAGGAAAATACGACGAGTTTTTTGAAAAAGGGATTTACGTTGATATCGTAAGTGGCGAGCCCTTGTTTTCCTCAACAGATAAGTATGACTCAGGCTGTGGTTGGCCAGCCTTTACCAAACCTATTGACAGCCATCGGGTGACCGATCACGAAGACCGTTCTTTCGGTATGCGCCGTATCGAAGTTCGCAGTCAAGAAGCTAACTCACACTTAGGACATGTCTTTAACGACGGCCCCATTGACCGCGGCGGTCTGCGCTACTGCATCAACTCTGCTGCGCTCAAGTTTATTCCTTATGAAGAAATGGAAAAAGAAGGCTACGCAGATTATATGTCTATCGTTGAGTAAAGGCTTATTTCAGAAAATGGAGGCAAGTATATGAAAACAATTTATCTGGCAGGGGGCTGCTTTTGGGGTGTTGAAGGCTACTTTGACTTGATTGACGGTGTTGTGGGCACCCGTGTGGGCTATGCCAATGGTCAATCTGAGGTGACGTCTTATGCCTTGATTGATGCAACAGATCATGCAGAAACTGTCGCTGTCACTTACGACCCGGAACGCATCACCCTGCGTGAACTGCTCCAGCACTATTTCCGCATTATCAATCCTTTCTCTATCAATCGTCAAGGCAACGATATGGGCCGTCAGTACCGCACAGGTATTTATTACACGGATGAGAGTGACAAGGCGGTTGCGCAAGAAATGATGCAAGCCGTCAGTCAAAAACACGATGGCCGTCCTCTGGCTGTTGAGCTGGAACCTTTACGTCACTTTATAGATGCTGAGGATTATCACCAAGATTACCTCAAAAAAAATCCCAACGGCTACTGCCATATTGATTTATCTTTAGCTAAGGTACCAATAAAAGAGATTGATTGAAATTAGCTTAAGGATTTAAAAATATTGACATTTAATCCTGACAAATCAAGTCTTACGAAGGTTCGTAAAGCTTCACAATTCTCAAAACGTCAATCAAAGCGATTATATCAACGTTTCAAACACTTCATGGTTCACACCATGGGGTGTTTTTTTGATACTTTTTAGCAAAATTCACACCATTAGTTTTTAAGATTGCGATAGGCGACTTCTCCAACAGCCATAGAAACAACATTTGAAGTATTAATATAAGTTTTGGTAGTAAGGATATCGCTATGTGTTAGAGCTTCTGAAATAGCTTCTAATGAAATTCCTGTTTGTTTAGCAAGTGTTGTGCCAGTATGACGTAATTTGTGCGGTGTAGCATGACAAGCTCTTTATAGCGACGTTTAACTGATTTCATCTTGTTATGGAGATAGTCAGCATGTAAAGGCTTATTGATATTTCCTTTAGTGTCTATATAAGTAAAGACATACTGCTCATCAGGTAGTATGTCTTGATGCTGTTTACTTTTTGTCTCTTGATTTAGGCTTTGAGATAGTAGCGACAACAGAAGTAGTTGTGGACTATTTTTGTGAATGTCCGAAATTAATCATTAGAAAATTGTTGGCAGTTGAGAGCTATAAGTAAATCATTTTGATACAATTTATGGTCGCATATAGATAGTATGTCACAAAAGAAACTGCGGCTCGTTAAAAATTTCATTTTTTCAGAGATAGGTCTCTTTTTACATGATTTACCTATTAATATTAGTAAATGTTAAGGATAAGTATTCTTTTTATTTTTTGGCGAATGCCTATCTTTTTGCCACAAATGAGTATCAACATCTTTCGAATGGAATAGTTGACAACTATTTTTAAGAATTATACTATTGAATTGAATAGATAAGGAGTTGATTTGATGCAAGAGACAATGACTGATTACAAACAAAATATTTACCAAGAGCTATCTCGCTTAACAAAGGGGCTAGGAAGTGAGAAGCGTCTTGATATTTTAAATATATTATCACAGGGACCAAAGACAGTTGAGGGAATTGCGCGTGCGACGGGTCTCTCTGTTGCCAATACTTCGCGCCACCTTCAGGTTTTAAAAGAAAGTCACTTGGTGGTGACGAGTCGAAATGGTAATTTTATCCGTTATAGCTTAGCTTCTGAAAAAGTTGTCCAGCTAGTTCTTCTGTTATTTGCTGTCGGTGAAGAACAGTTAGCAGAAGTCAGAGCGATTGAGTCAG
The DNA here is from genome assembly GCF_058314475.1 of Streptococcus sp. ELY_90. Taxonomy (NCBI): domain Bacteria; kingdom Bacillati; phylum Bacillota; class Bacilli; order Lactobacillales; family Streptococcaceae; genus Streptococcus; species Streptococcus sp. ELY_90. Next base: position 12,968 of record NZ_JBZFUJ010000013.1, on the reverse strand, counting down.
ACTATGATGAGGCAGCTGGTGTTCCTCAGATTGAGCTTGATAATGCAATTGAATTAGCAGCTAAGACAGATACTCTCCTACTTGATTTAAGGCCTGCTGAAGAGTATGAAGCAGGGCACTTGCCAAAAGCTCTTAATTTACCAATCGATGAGTTTGATCAAAAAAAAGCTCAGCTTCCCAAAGAGAAGACCATCATTGTTTATTGTCGCGGGCGCCAATGTGGCTATGCCAACCTAGCAGCACAAGATTTACAGAGTTTGGGCTACAGTATCTATAGTCTCAATCGCAGTTTTGCTGATTGGAAGTGGGGTGCATCCTCTCGTTCAGAACTTGACTAAGGTGTATTCCTTAGTCTTTTCTTATAACCGGAGACTCGTGAGCAAAATCATTGCAAAATAGATTTGGTGTGCTATAATTCAATTATTCAATAAAAAAGTTGAATTTCTTTTTTACACAACCTATTCAATGATTTTATTGAATTGAATCTTTGAAATACTTCTTATTTAGTACTCAAGGAAACTAAGTGATACAAATTGGATTTTTAGAAGGGCTACGTTAACCTTTTTGAAATTCATTCTTTTATTCTTATGCTATTCAATTATATGATTGAATAGAAGTGGTTTATTTTAGATAGGAGTTTTTTATGACGACACAACTAACAACTGAAACATTTGCGAAATCTATCCAAAATGGGGTAAGCTTTGTCGATTTTGGGGCGCAGTGGTGCCCGCCTTGTCGGATGATGGAACCGGTAGTGGAAGAACTTTCACAGGACTTTGACGGAAAAGCAACGATTGCTCAGGTGGATGTGGACCAATCACAAGATCTGGCCAATCTCTTTGGCATTCGTTCTATTCCAACAATGGTGATTTTTAAAGATGGCAAACCCGTTGATGCTCTTGTTGGCGTTCATCCTAAACAAACATTGACGGAAAAAATCCAAGCACAGTTATCATGAGGTGATTTATGTATGATGCAATTATTGTAGGTTCAGGATCTGCAGGGTACACAGCTGGCATTTATTTAAGTAGAGCTGGTTTGAAAAATCGATTGATCACAGGCTATTCTGAGGGTGGTCAATTAACCACCACAACCCTCGTAGAAAATTACCCAGGTTTTGAAAACGGGATTGATGGCAATAAATTGGTCCAAACGATGCGCCGCCAAGCAGAACAGTTTGGCACCGAAATGACCTTTGGATTTGTTCAAAAAATTGAAGGCGAATCGTCTCCTTTCAAGGTACATCTGGATAATGGTGAAATCATTGATACCAAGGCCGTTATTATCGCAACAGGCTCTAGCGCTAAATACCTGGGGATTGAAGGCGAAGAAGAGGCCATTGGGAAGGGTGTCAGCGCTTGTGCGACCTGTGATGCTTTCTTCTATAAAGAGCGTGAAGTCCTTGTAGTTGGCGGGGGTGATGTCGCTATGGAAGAAGCCCTCTATTTGACACGCTTTGCATCGAAAGTGACTGTTGTCCACCGCCGCAATGAGTTACGCGCATCTGATATTATGGCCAAACGGGCTCAGGCAAATGATAAAATTCATTGGATGTTAAATTACACGCCTGTCAAAGTTGCATCTAATCTGATGGGAATGACTGGTTTGGATGTTCGTAATAATGAAACAGGTGATATTGAGCACATTCAGGCTGACGGTCTCTTTGTGGCCATTGGTCATCAGCCAAACACCGATTTTCTTGATGGGAAATTAGCATTGGATGATAAAGGCTATATTCAAACACAGGCAGGAACAGCAAAGACCTCTGTTGCAGGTATTTTTGCAGCTGGTGATGTGCAAGATCCAAAATACCAACAAGCCATTACAGCAGCAGGCAGCGGTGCCATTGCTGCCCTAGATACATTGGCCTATATTGATAACCTATGATAAAATCAGTCACGTCTAGTATCGAATTAGAAGAACTGTTAGCCCAACATCAAAATCTAGCTCTTCTTGTTTCAGGAAATCAATGCAGTCTATCGTCTCTTGGGCAAAAAGAACTCATAGACACGGCTGAACGAGAGCATTTGGTGCTTTACCAAGCAGATATTTTTCAAGTGCCCCGTCTCATTTCTTTATTTGGCATTCAGCCTACCCTGACGAGTTTATTAGTCTTTAAAAAGGGTCAATTAGTTGGGAAAAAAGAGGTTTAAATGGCAAGAAAAGCTTTGATACAAAGAAAAAAGAAGGCCTACTCGGTTCAAGAATATTCACGCTGTTTGGCATGTGGCCGTCCGCATTCGGTCTACCGCAAGTTTAAACTTTGTCGGATTTGTTTACGCCAGCAAGCTTACCAAGGTGTCATTCCTGGGTTGAAAAAAGCTTCTTGGTAATGGAAAGAAAGGAAGGAAGAAATATGGAAATTAGTTACTGGTCAGATGTTGCCTGTCCATTTTGTTACATTGGTGCTAGTCGGATGAAGCGTGCTATGGCAGCTGTTGGTTTAAACCCGGAAGATTTGACAATGAAAGCTTACCAGCTAAATCCCAATGCGCCTTTAGAAACAAGCGAAACCATGCTCACAGAGTTTGCTGCTAGTCACGGTATGACCACTGAGCAAGCTAAAGCTCAGTTTGCGCACATGGAAAGCATGGGAAATGAAGAAGGGCTGCGTATTGATATGGCGGGGATTATTCCAACCAACACCTTTTCAGCTCACCGTCTTATTAAATGGTCGCAGAAGTATTTAGATAAAAAAGATCATCAAAATTTCATTATGGCCTTGTACCGTCTTTACTTTGAAAAACATGCCAATATTGCGGATCATTCTGTGTTACTGGCTGCGATCAGTGAATTTCGTTTACCACAAGAAGAGGCAGCGCAGGTTCTTGCTGGAGATGCGTTTGCTGACGAGGTCAAACGCGATATCTTAGAAGCCCATCAATCAGGCGTTCAAGGTGCACCTTTCTTTGTTCTGAACAATAAGTATGGCATTTCAGGTGCTCAGCCTTATGAATACATGTTAGCGGCATTAAAACAAATTCAAGCAGAGGAAGGAGCACAATAAAATGATAGATACCCCTTTTCAACTACTAGACAGTGATTCAGAAGAGACAGGTTTAGTTTGTGGGATTGATGGCTGCAGCATAGAGCCTTCAACACAGCCGTTAGAAACTCCCTCTCAGCCATTAGAAAAAAAGCAAAAAAGCAGTCATTAGGAGGGCAGAGTGGAAAAACCAAGGGTAGAAGCCTTGTCAGATGCTATATTGGCCATTATTGTCACAATTATGGCCTTGGAGTTACAGTTACCTAAGGAGTTGACCGTAGCAGGATTTAGAAGTATGCTGCCCATGCTTTTTATCTACATTACTAGTTTTTTGCAAATCATGGCAGTCTGGCTATATTATCATGAACTCTACAAATTAGTAGATCATGTCAGCTTTCATTTATTTGGAGCCAATAGTTTTTGGCTCTTAACGGCTAGTTTTGTTCCCTTAGCGACTCGAGCGATCGGACAGCATTCCGCTAATTTTGCCTTTCTCCTGTTTTACCTCATCGTTCTTGCCCTTTGGGATGCAGCTTGGATAATCATGACAGCAATGGTGATCAAGACGAGTCAAAGACCGTTATCAGCTGAAGAAAAAAAGATACCTTATCGGTGGGCACTATTATATGGATTGCAGCTAGTGATCATATTATTAGTTGGCTATCTTTTTCCAAATCTCATTCCTTTTGCCCCGCTACTGATGATTGTTAATGTTATTTATGGTTTTTTAAGCAACAAATCTTGAAAAGGACTAAAAATAATGGGTAACTAGCATCGGTTATAAAATCAATTATTAACCTTCAGAACCCCATTTCTCAGTAAGAGAATGGGGTTTTAAGTACGACTTATCCCGTGAGCCTCTTGGATGAACAGCGAATCATGAGACCTCAGCAGATTATTTTAAAAAGAGAGAAAGCTTGAACTGCTATTCTTTTCTTTTATCTAACGCATGCCTGAGTTGATTAATAATTTAAAAGAACTTATGTTGTAGAATCTAATTCTAATATTGGCGGGAAATAGTATTATGCAGTTTTAGAAAATAATATAAAAAATTACTATTGTTCCGTGAATTGCTAAATGTTATTCCGCAAATAGATCTATTGTTCGATATGAGTCTTTCTAATGTGAGTTTGGTCGCTTTTCTAAGTCATATGGGACTTTTTTGATACACAAAAAATCCCCCAGAAGTTACATGCTATCTGGGGTCTTTTGATGTTAGTGATGGCCTTTAAATGCCTTCGACTGGAGGAAGCGGAGTGTCTTCAGCACGGAGCCACTCTACTAAATCATCCGGCCAGTTCAGCTCTTCTAAATTTTCGACTCTTGTCCGAATGGTATCTGCCTTGCCGTCTTTGATTTTTTGCATAAATGCCGGTTCAACCAATGCTGCTCGGCCTATTGCAACCAAATCAGCCTGATTTAGGGCATCTAAAGCGTCATCGGCAGTGAATACACCGCTGACAATGATTAACTTGGCGCGCTCTTTGATAGCTTTATTGGCCAGAGCTGCGTAACTTTCTTCGTGTCCGTCCGGTTTAGCATCATAGTGAGTAAACAGCGAAATATGGATATAATCCAATTTATTGTGTTCCAGCAGTGCATCAACTAATTGCATGCTGTCATCCACGGTATATCCGACGGTTTCTCCATGGATTTCGTCTGGAGAGATGCGGTAGCCTACGATAAAGCCTTCTGGCGCATACTCATCAACAACACGGCAGACTTCCTTGGCGACAGCCAGAGGAAAATTCATTCGATTGGTTAATGAGCCGCCCCATTTGTCGGTGCGATGATTTGAATAAGAAGAGAAGAATTGCTGAAGGAGATAGTGATTTGCTCCGTGAATTTCAACGCCGTCAAAACCTGCATCGATTGCACGCTTGACAGCTCTGCCAAAGTCCTTAATGGTCTCTTCGATTTCACTGGCAGACAATTCCCGAGGATGATGATTTAAAAATGGGAAATCCATCTCAGTTGGCACAGCAGCAACGCCGCCATTCTGTGTAATATCTGCCTCACGGCCTGCATGGTAGAGCTGTGCAATGGCTTTACTGCCATCTTTTTTGATGGTTTGTGCCAGTTTTTTAAGACCTGGAATGAATTCATCATCAAAAATGCCGATCTGTCCTTTAAAACCGCGTCCGATCATGTTAACATTCATGGCCCCGGTGATAATCAAGCCGGCAACTTTGGTACGAATACTGAAGTAATCTAAATCGGCCTGGCTGACGCTGCCATCAAGATTGGCGCCTTTTGCTTCCATCGGAGCCATAACAATAGCTGATGGAGATTTTCCGCCATTTGGGAAGTTAACTTCCTCAAGAAGTTTTTGATAAGTCATGTTTAGACCCCCTTTTATATCCTCATTGTGATATAATTATCATAGCACAATGAAACCGTTTTCAAAGCGACAGAATTTTAGTTTTGTTGTGACAAAACAGAGAAAGTGTAAGAGCACCTGTAATGACAGTACCAACTAAAAAGATCATTTCTAATTCCATTATCCACTTACTTGAAAAAACCAATTATGAAAGTCTCACTGTCTCAATGATTATGAAAGAAGCCGGCATGTCCAGGCAAACGTTTTATCATTATTTTCAGGATATTCCTTCGGCCATGTTTTCAATTTTTTCCGAGGATTTAGAAAAAAGTTTTGTCTTATTTAAGCAGAAGAAAAGCTATCGGGACAGCACGGAGTATCTGCTAAATAATTTAAAAGAAAAAAAGAATTTTTTGCGTGTGCTGGTTACTGAATTCGATAATAAGTTTTTTGTTGAAAATTATTATGATTTATTAATGGATGTCTCGTATGATTATATTGGTCTAGCACAAATTGATGATGAAATTGAATTCTTATTGAGTTTGTACTGGTTTGGTGTGATCTATAAGATGATTGGCTGGATTAAGTCAGGCATGTCAATGGAAGTTGAGAGATTAGTTAAACTATTGTATGCGGGGATGCCAAACAGGCTGCAGGCTTATATGTCATTTTAGTTCAGCCAATAATTGTTTTTGATTATAGTTCAATTTTATTAGACTAGGACGAAAAGCAAAGGATTGAAGGCACTTGATTTACCATCCGGTACAATTAAAATATTAAGAACCGGCAGCAACAGGGCAGAACAGCACTCCATGCGTCATAACACGGGGTGTTTTTTGTGTGCTTGAACTTTAGGAGTTCTGGCTGAGAAAAGTTCCATAAAGTGGGCAGTCAGAGGGAAAGATTATGGAAATACCGGGACATTTTACAAAAACTTTACATAATCAGGGTAAAAGATTTGATGTTTGGTGCGTATAATAAAAGCTGTAAGATTAATATGTCTTTTAGATTAGGAGTCTATCATGAAAAAATTGAAATTCTTATCGGCGCTTGCAGTGACAGGTTTGGCTGGCTTAGCTTTATTGAGTGCCTGCGGCAGTTCCAGTGAAAAATCGTCTTCGCAGACGATCAATGTTGTTTCCCGTGAAGACGGATCGGGAACACGGGGAGCTTTTGTTGAGCTGTTCGGAATTGAAGAAGAAAAAAGCAACGGTGAAAAGGTTGATTTGACAACCGATAAAGCAGCTGTGACCAACTCAACAGCCGTGATGCTGACAACAGTTGCCGGAGATGAGAATGCCATTGGTTATGTTTCCATGGGCTCTTTAGATGATAAGGTCAAGGTTTTGTCAATTGACGGCGCCAAGGCATCGGTAGAGAATGTCAAAAACGGCAGCTATAAAATTTCCCGTCCATTCAACATTGTGACGCAAGATAAGATTAGCGACGTAGCTCAGGACTTCATCAGCTACATTATGAGCAGCGACGGTCAAAAAGTTGTTGAAAGCAACGGCTATATTGCAATTGATGGGAAAGAAAAATACGAATCCAGTGTGGATTCCGGAAAATTGGTTATCTCAGGTTCAAGTTCAGTAACACCTGTTATGGAAAAGCTTAAGGAAGCTTACCTGAAAGTCAATCCTAAGGTGACGATTGAAATTCAGCAGAGTGATTCTTCAACCGGAATTACCAACGCTATTGATAAGACCTGTGATATTGGAATGGCTTCAAGAGAACTTGAAAAATCTGAAACCTCAAAGGGTGTTAAATCACAGGAAATTGCTCTGGACGGAATCGCTGTTATTGTCAACAAAGGCAATGATATCAAGGAATTGAGCAGTAAACAAGTTAAAGCAATCTTCAAAGGCGATACAACAAAATGGGATGATATTCTCTCAAAATAAGGAGCTGTGAATGAATCATTCTAAAGAAAAAGTAATGCAAGCGGTATTCTTTCTTACCGCCTGTATTTCTATTATATCGGTTATTTTAATCTGTGTTTTCCTTTTTTCAAGCGGTATTCCTGCCATTCAAAAAATAGGTCTTAAGAATTTTCTTCTGGGAACTGTTTGGCAGCCTGCCAATAATGTCTATGGCATCTTTCCTATGATTGTGGGATCCGTCTATGTAACTCTGGGAGCCCTTATAATAGGGGTTCCTATTGGTGTGCTGACAGCGGTTTTTATGGCCAGATTTTGTCCGGAAAAAATTTACAAACCCTTGCGCAGCGCCATCAATCTGATGGCCGGTATTCCGTCTGTTGTTTACGGTTTCTTTGGTCTCGTGGTTTTAGTGCCCTTTGTCAGAGAACATATTGGCGGATTTGGTATGGGTGTGCTGACAGCATCGGTTTTGCTGGGATTGATGATTTTACCAACCATTATCAGCGTTTCTGAATCGGCTATCCGAGCAGTGCCCAACAGTTATTATGAAGGCGGGCTTGCCTTGGGAGCCTCGCATGAGCGCAGTGTCTTTTTTGCCGTCCTGCCGGCAGCCAAACGGGGGATTCTGGCGGCTGTTATTTTAGGTATCGGCCGTGCGATTGGTGAAACGATGGCGGTTATCATGGTTGCAGGCAACCAGGCTGTTTTGCCTGATTCTCTGACCTCTGGTATCAGGACTCTGACCACCAATATTGTTATGGAAATGGGTTACTCAAGCGGCCTGCACAGAGAAGCTTTAATCGGGACAGCGGTTATTCTGTTTATTTTTGTCCTTATTATCAATATCAGCTTCTCCCTGCTTCATAAAGAGGATTAGTCATGGAAAAGGAAAACATCAATCAACGAAATTTTCAGCAGCAATTAAAATCCTACAAGCAGGATCCGGTCTCTCTGATTCTGTTCCTGTTGGTATATGGTGCAGCGGTTGTTACTTTTGTCTCCATTGTCTTTATTGTGGGCTATATCCTAATCAAGGGGATTCCCAATCTCAGTCCTAAACTTTTTGAGTTTAAGTACACCAGTGAGAATGTCTCCTTGCTCCCTGCCCTTGTTAATACTGTCTTTATCACCGTTTTGTCCTTGGTCTTGGCGGTTCCCATCGGTATCGGGGCATCTATTTATCTGACGGAATATGCCAAGCGGGAAAATCCTTTTGTTTCTGTTATCCGTATTGCAACAGAAACTCTTTCGGGCATTCCGTCCATTATTTACGGTCTCTTTGGGGCACTTTTCTTTGTGAAATATGCGCATTTTGGCCTGTCGCTCCTGTCCGGATCAGTAACTCTGAGTATCATGATTTTACCTTTGATTATGCGGACGACAGAAGAAGCCCTCTTATCCGTGCCTGACAGCTATCGCGAAGGCAGTTTTGCTCTTGGTGCCGGCAAGCTCCGCACGATTTTTCACATCGTGCTGCCGAGTGCTATGCCGGGTATTTTTTCGGGTGTCATTCTGGCTATCGGGAGAATTGTCGGTGAATCAGCTGCCCTTATCTTTACGGCAGGAACAGTGGCAGAGGTTGCCAAGAGTGTCTTTCGGTCTTCCAGGACTTTGGCCGTGCACATGTATGCTATTTCAGGAGAAGGACTGTATATTAACCAGACCTATGCGACAGCAGTTGTCTTGCTGGTGCTGGTGATTATCATTAACCTCCTTTCGGAGACTATTGCAAGAAAATTAGGAAGTGAGACAGGCGATGAGTAAATTAGCCATCAATCATTTGGATTTGTATTACGGGGATTTTCATGCCTTAAAAGATGTCAATCTGGCTATTGAAGAGCACAAAATAACGGCCTTTATCGGACCGTCAGGCTGCGGGAAATCAACCCTTTTAAAAAGCCTTAACCGCATGAATGATCTCGTTAAAAACTGCAGAATCACCGGCGATGTGCTGCTTGATAAGCAAGATGTTTACCGCGATATTGACATCAATGTTTTACGCAAAAAAGTCGGCATGGTTTTTCAAAAACCCAATCCTTTCCCCATGAGCATCTATGATAATATTGCTTTTGGCCCGCGGACGCATGGTATTCATGCTAAAGCTCAGCTGGATGAAATCGTTGAGCACTCTTTGAAAAATGCTGCCATCTGGGACGAGGTCAAGGATCGTTTGACGAAATCTGCTCTTGGTCTGTCAGGCGGCCAGCAGCAGCGCTTATGCATTGCCAGAGCCTTGGCTATTGAGCCAGATGTACTGTTAATGGATGAGCCAACCAGTGCCCTAGACCCTATTTCCACTGCTAAAATCGAAGATCTGGTAACAGAACTTAAGAAAAAATATACCATTGTGATGGTTACTCACAACATGCAACAGGCGGTTCGTATTTCTGACAAAACAGCCTTTTTCCTCCTGGGAGAAGTGGTTGAATACAATAAGACCAGTCAGCTCTTTTCACTGCCGCAGGATAAACGGACGGAAGAATATATTACAGGGAGGTTTGGTTGATGCGTTCAAAATTCGAAAATCAGCTTAATGAGTTAAATAAGGATTTAATCTTAATGGGGGCTCTTTGCGAAGAAGCCATTTCCAAATCTCTTGATATTTTAGAAGATGATGAATTTTATCTGGTTAATAATGTCAGTGAAATTGCCGCTCAAACCGATCAGCTGGAAAGAGATATCGAGTCACAGTGTCTGAAACTCCTGCTTCGGCAGCAGCCGGTGGCCAAGGATTTGCGGCGGATATCAGCTGCTCTTAAAATGATCTATGACATGAAGCGTATCGGTTCTCAGTCTGCAGAGATTGCCAGTATTATCGCCTTAAAACACATTAAATCAGGGCAAAAAGAAGTTCAGATTCTCCAAGAAATGGCGCGCTTTGTCGTTCAGATGGTGACAGACAGCATTGATGCTTTCGTCCGTGACGATGAAGCCCTGGCGCAAGAAGTTATTGTTAAAGACAGCCATGTTGACCAACAATTTGATACAATAAAAGAAGGACTGATTACATACTTCACCGAGCCGGATGCCGATGGAGAATATGCCATTGATGTCTTGATGGTTTCAAAATATATCGAGCGAATCGGAGACCATGCAGTTAACATTGCCAAGTGGGTGCTTTTTTCAATCACTGGGCAGTTAGATGGAGAAGCAACATGATATTTTGCATTGAAGATGACGATGATATTCGTGAGCTGATGTTATATACCTTGCGCACTGCGGGTTTTGAAGCTCAGGGGTTTCCCGACAGCCAGTCTTTCTGGCAGACTCTGAATCAAGAGCAGCCCGAACTCATTCTTTTAGATATTATGCTGCCGGAGGAAGATGGGATCAGTATTTTGAAAAAGCTGCGCGCAGACAGCAGGAGCTCCCATATTCCTGTCATCATGGCAACGGCTAAGGGGACCGAGTACGATAAAGTCAAAGGTTTGGATCTGGGAGCGGATGATTATCTGGTCAAGCCTTTTGGAATGATGGAGATGGTATCCCGTATTAAGGCCGTGCTGCGCCGCAGCGGGAGCATTCAAAAAGATGAAGAGCTTACTTTTGGTCAGCTGAGGCTCAATCCGCGCAATTACACAGTGACACGAAACGGGGCAAGGATTGATCTGACACTTAAGGAATTTGAACTGCTGGCAACACTCATGCGCCATCCCAGCCGTGTTTTTACCCGTCAGGAACTTTTGGACAAGGTATGGAGCGATAATTTCCTGATTGAAACGCGGACGGTGGATGTCCATATCGGTACCCTGCGGACAAAGCTGGGTCCTTGCGGAGAATACATCCGTACCGTGCGCGGAGTTGGCTATCGAATGGAGGAGCCGCATGACTAAAAAACTATTTCGGTCGATTTTATTAGCCAATATTGGTGTCTTTTTGTCCTCTTTGATTTTAATAATGGGGGTACTCTACCGCTATTTTACAGATGTAGAAATGGAGCAGCTGCAGACGCAGACAGCCTTGGCAGCTCAAGGGATTTCTCTGGACGGAGAAGATTATTTTGAGAGTCTGAAGACCTCCAATGTTCGTATCACTTGGGTGGATAATACCGGCAAGGTTCTCCATGATACCAAGTCCAATCCGGCTAAGATGAGCAACCACGGCAATCGTGAAGAAATCAAAGAAGCCTTGAAAGACGGTTACGGAGAAAGCACACGCTATTCGTCAACGCTGACCCAGCGCTCGCTCTATGTGGCCCAAAGGCTGGATAATGGAACAATTGTTCGCCTGTCGGTCACACAGCGCAGCATTCTTCTCTTGCTGCTGGGCATGCTGCAGCCCTTGATTCTGATTATCATTCTTGCAGTTGTGCTATCAATCTTTGTGGCCAGGTACACATCCAGAAAGCTTGTCCTGCCTCTCAATCGCCTGAATCTGGAAAAACCGCTGGCTAATGATGTTTATGAAGAATTATCGCCTCTTCTGAGACGAATTGACCGGCATCAAAGAGAGCTGCGCAGGCAAGATGCCCTGCTGACAAGACGGAAAAAAGAGTTTGATACTATTATTTCCAAAATCAGAGAAGGCATGATTTTGCTGGATGAAAAACGTTCTATTATCAGTATTAATGCCGCGGCTATGCAGCTTTTTCAGACAGATAACAGCTGTATGGGCAAAGATATTTTAGAAATAACACGCGATATCACACTCAACCAGCTTTTAGAAGAAGGCCTGAAAGGCAAGAAAAAAGAAGGCTTGGTCACCTTTGGCAAGGAGAATTACCGTGTGCTGATACGGCCGATTAGCTCAGACAGCAAGGTAACCGGTGTCATGATTTTGCTGTTTGATGTAACAGATCAGCTGCAGGCAGAAAAGATGCGGCGTGAATTTACAGCGAACGTTTCTCACGAGCTAAAAACGCCTTTGCACTTGATTGCAGGCTACTCTGAAATGATGACCAATGATTTGGTTTCTGATCAAGATGTACAGCAGTTCTCAGAAAAAATCTACATTGAATCCCAGCGCATGATTCAGCTGGTGGAAGATATTATCAATTTATCTCATTTAGACGAGTCTTCTCAAGTAGCGATGGAATCTGTTGATCTGTATCAGGTGGCAAAAAATGTGATGGATACTCTTTCTTCAAAGGCGACTCAAAAGAAAGTCTCCCTGCATTTGTCAGGAGAATCAGCCTCGGTAACAGGCAATCCGGCCCTGCTTCACTCGGTCATTTATAATCTGTGCGACAATGCGATTAAGTACAATCGCGAGCACGGAGACGTTTATGTCAGTGTGAAACCTCAGCAGGATACCGTTGTCTTAGAAGTCAAAGATAATGGTATCGGAATTGATGAGAGTGAACAAGAGCGCATCTTTGAGCGTTTTTACAGAGTGGATAAGAGCCGCTCGAAAAAAGTCGGCGGCACAGGCTTAGGACTCTCCATCATCAAACATGCCCTGCAAATCCACGATGCCGCAATCACCGTCCAAAGCATCCGAGGTCAGGGAACAACCATGACGGTGACTTTTAAGGCAGGGTAGAAAAACTTTAGAATGAGGCACAGCGCTTTTACTGCTGCCAACAGTCTATTAAAGAGTAGGGATATTTTAACAAGCCAGCTACTGCTTCATTCAGCATTTTAATGTATCGCTTGATAGAAACAGCTGCCGCATTGCGGCAGCTGTCAGGCTGAAGACAAAGCTCTTAGAATTGCATTTCTAAGAGCTTTTTGCTCTGTTTAGGAGTATACTAAAAGAAAACGGTTTGTGAGGTAAGGCCATGTTTCACAAAGAAAAACCAGATTATAACCGTCATCAGTACGGGTTCTATACGCTTGAT
>NZ_JBZFUJ010000012.1:0-71552 GCF_058314475.1 Streptococcus sp. ELY_90 | reverse complement strand
GAAAGCCTTTTTATTTTGGTCAAATTCAAGTAAATGCCTTAGTTATTGTCACCTCAGGACATACTTTCTGGAGAATTTTAAAAAAAGACAAACCTCCAAAAAGAAGTTTGTCTTCGGTCTGAGACTGGAACGAAAGTTCCAGCCTTTTTATCTGCTATAAGTAGCGTGCAATACCCCAGCGGTTAATGCCAATTCTTCTGCCATTAGCTAAGGTAACAAGTCTATTGTACACCATGCTGCCGCTGTCTTTATCGTAATAGCGGAGCAGTCCCCAGCCATCATAAGCGACGTCACCTTTAACCTGCTTGCCATCTCTGTTAAAGAAGAGGCGCTGATTATTGATGTACTGACTGCCTCTTACGGCTGTGCCGTCTGAGCCCAGATAGTACCAATTGCCGTCCTTATCAGCCTCGAAGCGATTGGTTTGCAGTTGGCCTGAGTCCGCATGGTAATAGCGGATTCTGCCATTATCGTTTACAAAGTCTCCCTTGACTTGCTTGCCGTCATTGCCAAAATAGAGCTGCTGGCCGTTGATTGTTTGGCTGCCTGTTACGGCTGTGCCATCTGAGCCAAAGTAATACCAATTATTTTGACTGTCTGTTGCAAAAATATTTTGCGCCAGCTCTCCGGAGTCTGCCAGATAATAGTAGAGCTTGCCATCATTATCAGTGATGATCTTTCCTTTGACTTGTTTGCCGTCTTGGTCAAAGTAATACGATTTACCGTCAATTGTTTGAGCACCCGTCACGGCTGTGCCGTCTGCTCCAAGATAATACCAGTCACCATTGCTGTCATTGGCAAAACGATTGACTGCCATATTGCCGGAACCATCGTCAAAATAGCGTTTTTTGCCATCGGCATCCGTTATCCATTCACCCTTGACTTGATAGCCGTTTTGATCAAAGTATTGCGTGTTGCCATTGATTGTTTGCAAACCGACCGCCATAACGCCGTTTGCATCAAAGTAACGCCATTTAGTATCTCCCTCAAAGGAATAATAGTCATTGCTGAAACGATTGCCCAGACGGCCAAAGTAATTTTTAGTGCCGTCAGCATTTTCTAAGATGGCTTCACGCAGCTGAGCCCCGTTCGGCAGGAAGTACTGCACTTCATTGTTCAAATGCTGCAGACCATAAACCATATGCCCGTTATTATCGAAATAATACCAGTTGCCTTTGGCATCCTGAACAAAGCTGTTTTTAGCTTGATAGCCACTGCTTGAATAGAAGGTCACACCGCTGCCGTCATTGACAAAGCCTGTTAAAGCTTCTTGGTTAGTCAGCTGTTTTGGCAGATAGGTTTCCTCACCATCCAGCGTAAAGTACTTATCGCTGGCTGCATCTTTAAGGACATAGCCGACACCGCGTCCCAAAATATTGGTACCGTTGAAGTACTTGGCCTGCCACTCGGTAATCTTTTCGCTCGGATCTAATTTTTGACCGTTCGAAATTTGAGTCCGTTCAAAGATGCTAGGATACTTGGCTGTCAGCTCGTCTAAGAAAGCGCCGCCGTATTTAGCCTGATAATCATCGCCATTCGTTTTGGTATTGGCCAAGTAAAGGGAATCCTTAATTTCAGAATCGTGGCGATACTCACCGTAATCATTAACACGGGTCGCAGTCACAACTTCTCTGCCCGGAAGATTGTAAATTTGATCCGGAACCCAATCGGCAATGACTTGAATACCATTGCGGTGCAGAGCCTTAAGGGCATCAATCATATCCTGCTGAGAACCGTATTTATTGTTCTTACTCATGGCAAGGTCATAGCGGTCTTCAAAAGCATAACCATTTAAAATGATTGAATCCAGGAAAGACCCGTCTTCAGAAGACACATACTGCGGTGCCATTTCAAAGGAGGTCACACCCCAAGACTTGAACAAATCAACATTTTGAGCAATTAATTTATTGGTATACTCAGAATCCTCAGTAACGAAGTCTTGGAAGTTTGAAAAGCCTTCATAGATTAACTGCGAATCCAGAGCACTTGAAGAATTGTAAACCTGTCCGTCAGCATTCGCCTTATCGCTCGCTGCCACACGGACATCCTGATCTTCCCCTGCTCCTACCGGTACCCAAACAGCCAGATAGCCTGATACCTGCGGATTAAGATAACCTTGAATGTCTGACGCATCAAAAATGAGTTCGCCGTTTTCATTTGTCTTACGGTAAAGCGATTTAGCAGCATCATCAGATGCATAAGCTGCAAGTCCGTCTTCAGTTGTTAAAATAAGCGGACGATACTCTTGATTTTTGTGAGCTGCCCCCATGTTCACAACTACTTTGTCGTTAGCATTGAGTTTCAGACTTGGGTTATTGCTGGTAATAACAGCCATACCTTGGGTCTTAGTAGCTTCATTGCCGCTGTCAGATGCTTCATTCGCTCCTGTACCGTAGCGCACAGATGTTAAGACACCGGTGTAATCCCAATCCATATTGGACTTGTCACCTTCAACATAGGTAATCTTCATATCCTGACCGCCGGCTGCATACTTGATGCGTGCTTTCATCAAGGTCTCAATAGCGTCGTAATACGGTGACTTAGTAGCCATGTACTGGCCGTCGTCAGTGTACATATCCCCATAGTAAACACGGGTGATGGAGTCCTTATTAGACAGCATCAAAGCGTAGGCTGTCGGAATATTAGACTGAGTATATTTCTTATTAGCCTTGCGCATGTCTTCATTATAAATCTTGAAAGCCTGTTTCAGCTCATCCAAAGTAAAGGTTAAGCCATCCGTATTAGGATTGATATTGTCCTTGATAATTTTGGCAATAACAGTCTGAACTTCACTGTCATGAGCCCGGATAAAGATATAATTGGCCATGCGTTCGCTGTTTTTGCCCTCAGCTGAACGGTCATTCAAGCTGTTTGTAATGACAGATTCCAAGCCACTGCGGACATTGCTTTTATCAACCGCATCTTTTTCAAGAGGACGTGCCAGAGCATAGAGGAGTGACAGACGAAGCTTATTGTCAATCGGCAGCTGTGCTCCGTAAGTATCTTTATTATACTGCGGATCATTGTCTGACCAAGCTTCCAAGATAGACAGGTGATCAAGGGCATTTTTCTCGCTCTTATCTACACCGTAATAAGCCTTGAAATAATCTGAGGCAATCTGCAGCAAATCAGCATTGACATTATCAACCGCATCGACCCGAACGCCGTCAAAATTAGCTTCAGGGTCATTAGCAACAATAGAACCATAGTTCATTAAATAATGAAGCCAGTTGAGCTGCTCTGCCTGAACAACAGGATTTGAATTATCAATATCATTAGCTAGGAGGAATTCGTAGCCACCCATAGAATTATCATCGAAATACTTTTGCTCACCGGTCTGACTGGTTGGTGTGCGGTTCAGCAAACGGTAATCAGAATTTGCATACGGTGTTTTATCGCTGTTTTCATAAAGCAAAGCACCGCCTTGCAGATGGTCTTTTTCACCGGCTGAAGTATCTGATTCGGTCTCAATATTCCAATTAGACTGCGTTTTGACAAAACTGTTGATAATGTCACGCAGCCACTGCGTCTGCTGAGTTTGCGAAATCTTGCTTTCAATCTTCTCCTGAACATTTTGAGCAGCTAAGTTCAGACTTTCCTGACTGCTGTCAGCCGTATAGGTTGTTCCTGTACCTAAGCCCTGCTCATCCATGTAGTTCAAATAAGATACTTGAGTTTGCTTATCAGGCCACCAAGACATGAGCAGCGGACGCAGATCATTTTCTGTTGATGCTGTCCAGGTCTTGCCGTCTTTCAGGATATCTTTAGGACGGTACCAAGAATCCGCTGTGACATAATTATCAACGGTTTCAAGGCTGTTCTTCTCCAAATTAACAATCTGGTTGTGCGGTGTGTACTCATTGTTTAAAGATGTCAGCCCCTGAGCAAACTGATACTGTGCCGTATCTGACAGAGCCCCTGTTTCTTTATCAAAGAAAAGGGTTTGACCGTCAACTGTTAAGGCGAAGTTCTTTTTGACCTGACCGTCTGAGTCAATATAATAATACTTGCCATCAATCTTTTTAACATTTGGAATAGCTGATAAATCAGCATCACTCAAGTTTTTTGTTTGATTTTGTTCGGCTGTCTGAGCGGCTGTTACACGTTCTCCAGAGGTCTGAACTTTAGCTGCTCTTGTAGTTGTCTCAGAGCTTGCCGCTTGTTCCTGAGCCGGAGCTGTCACTGCTTTCTCAGTGGTTTCTTGAGCAGTGCTGCTTTGGCTTTGCACCTGATCCTCTGGAGCTTCAGTAACCGTTTCGGTGCTCTGCTCTTGAGGCTGCTGAGATTCCTGTTCAGTGACCGGTGTCTGCTGTTCAGCAGCCTGTGTTTGGCTGCTCTCTGCTGCAGGCTGATCGGCTGCAGAAGTCTGCTCTGTACTCTCACTTTGACTTTGCTGAGTGACGACCACCTGATTATTCGCTGCCTGTTCTGTCTCTGCTGATGCAGACACATCCAGCGCCGCACTGCCCAAAGTCAGCAAGCTGGATGCAATGGCGACAGTCACCCAGTGTTTTTTCACTTTGCGCATTTTATAACGTAGTTTCGTTTCCATAAAAAATCCTCCTTTTATTAGTTAAACATTATAGCTTCATATTCCTATAAAACTGATGACGCCTAGATTACAAACTTCTTTCTTTGTTTTTCTAACTGATTAAGGCAAAACCGCAGAAATTATTTTTAATAGAAATATAATCTTTTTATAAAAAATAAAGAACCCAGTCAAGCGACTGAATTCTTACAGATATAAAAGACTTGCAAGCGTCATATTTATCGGTATGGAAACAAGTGACAAAATCGTTGTTAAAAGCACCAAGCGCGAGCCGTATTCATAATCGCCGCCGTAAACCTGACTGAGCAGGGCAGCGTTCATAGCTGTCGGCGAACAAGAGGCGATGGTCAGCGCCAGTTTCATATCATAGGCATCTACCGGCAGCAGCCAGATAAGAAGGATACTGACCAAGGATGTCACAAACAAGCGCAGCAAGGCCGTATAATAGGCCGGCCTGTACAGAAAAATCTCCTTAAAGTCAGCCTTATAGAAATAAGAGCCCAGCACCAAAGTTGATAAAGGTGTATTTAATTTCGCGATTGTTTCAATAGCACCAGTAATGACTTTAGGCAAGTCATAGGGCAGGCTGAAGAAAAAGAGGCCGATAACCGTTGCAATCATGGCAGGATTGATAAACAGAGAACGCCAGTTAATCACATTTTTATCTCTGGCAATGAGATAGAGCCCGTAGGTCCACTGCATAATCTGATTGGCAACAACAAAGCCTGAGATGAAAAAGACTGCATTGGTACCGCCTACGGCTTCCGCCAAGGGCGTTCCCATAAAGCCGACATTGGCAAACAGGGTTGCGTACCGATCCATATTACGATCGTCAGCCAGCAGAAACTTTACCAGAAATATCCGCGTGATTAGGAGGAAAAAGGCCGAACCAATCATGATTAAGAGCAGACTCAGCCGTTTGACAGAAAATTCCTGACTGATAAAAGAAGACACAAACAAACTCGGTGCAACATAAGTTGTCAGAAGTTTTGATAATTTAAAGGTGACATCCTTGGTAAAAATGTCTTTATGTGCCAGAAACGCTCCCGCTCCCATAATCAGAAAAAGTACGACTAATTTTTGAAAAACCAGACTTGCAATGGCCATAAAAGCTCCTTTCATTTGCTTTTGCCTTATTATAACATTATCCAGTAATAATGAAAGAACGATAAAAGAAATTATTCTAAATTTCCATCTCTAATCAAGCAACGGGTCTGTTTTAGCGGCTAAGCTTCTGCTTGCTTGCTGAACTGGCTCATGTACAGATCGTAATAGAAACCTCTGTCAGCCAGAAGACTTTGGTGGCTGCCTTGCTCAATGATTTGTCCGTCTTTCAAAACAAGGATTTTATCAGCTTCCTGAATGGTTGAAAGACGATGGGCAATCACAAAGCTGGTCCGCCCTTCCATGAGCTTATTCATCGCTTTTTGAATCAGCAGCTCCAAACGTGTGTCAACAGAGGAGGTTGCTTCATCTAAAATCAGAATTTTAGGATCAGCCAAAAGAGCACGCGCAATGGTTAAGAGCTGCTTTTGTCCCAGAGAAATGTTGCTGGATTCCTGATTCATTTCCATATTGTAGCCGCCGGGCAGTGTCCGGATAAAGTGATCGACATTGGCAGCTTTTGCGGCTTCAACGATATCGTCATCGCTGGCATTCAAATTGCCAAAACGCAAATTTTCCTTGATCGTTCCCTCGTAGAGCCAGGCATCCTGCAGGACCATGCCAAACTGCCGGCGGTAGTCCTGACGGGAAAGATGGCGGATATCATGCCCGTCAACTTCAATCGCTCCTTGTGTCACATCATAAAAACGCATCAAGAGATTAATCAAGGTAGTCTTGCCGGCACCTGTCGGACCGACAATCGCAACCATCTCACCGGGTTTTACTTCCAGATTAAAGTGGCGGATAAGCGGTTTATCCGGCGTGTATTGGAAAGAGACATCCCGAAAGCTGACCTGTCCGGTCAGATCGTGTTCTAATTTTTCAGTTACCTGATTGACTTCATCTTCTTCATCCAAAACTTCAAAAATACGCTCTAAAGAAGACTTGGCACTCTGCAGGACACCGGACAGCTGGGTAATGGTCTGAATGGGCTGACTGACTTGCCAAATATATTGCACAAAGGCCTGCAGGTTACCGATAGTCAGCTTGCCTGCCAGAACCTGTAAGCCGCCTACCACGGCAACAATCAGATAAGCCCCATCTGAAATAGCATTGAGCACCGGCATCATAATACCGGAAATAAAGCTGGCTTTAAAACCGACATTGCGCAGATTTTCTGTAATATCACGGAAGTCTGCTGCAGATACTTCTTCACGGCCATAGAGTTTGATGACATTAAAACCGGTCAGATTTTCCTGAACAAAACCGTTCATATCTCCCAGAGCATTGGCCTGCTTTTTGAAATAAGGCTGGGATTTTTTCAAAATAAAACGGGCACTGAAATAAGTCAGAGGAATGCAGACAATCACAATCATGGCCAAAGGCAGATTGAGATAGAGAACCATGGCAATCACAAGAATAATGGTCAAAAAGGCATTGATAATCTGCAGAAAACTCTGCTGCAGGGCATTTGAGACGGTTTCAACATCATTGGTAAAGCGCCCCAGCATATCTCCGAATTGGTGTCTGTCAAAATAAGCGACAGGAATTTTGTTGATTTTTTCGCTCAGATCCTGACGCAGATCACGGATACTTTTCTGCACAACATTGGTCATGAAATAGTTGGAACCGTAAGAACCGATACTGTAAAGCAGCCCGCGCAGAAAATAGAGCAGCAAAATTCCAAAAATATATCCGGTATTGATATGAGCTCCTTTGACACCTCGGGCCATATCGAGCAAATTGGCCGTCAGCTCTGTCATCACAAGGCCTAAAATGAAGGGCTCAAGAACATTCATAACAGAGCTGAGAATTTTAAGAAAAATGGCAAGAAAAAGCGAACTTTTATAATTTTTTAAATAGTGCCATAAGCGAAGAAAAACATTTTTATCTTTCATGAGCCCTCCTAATCTTCTGCCAAGCGTTGACTGTCAAGCTGTGAATTGGCGATTTCACGGTAAATCTCATTGGACTTCAGCAGCTCGTCATGAGTGCCCCGGCCGACAATCTCACCTTCGTCCAAGACAATAATCTGGTCAGCATTCATAATGGTTCCGACGCGCTGGGCAACGATCAGCACGGTAGCATTGCCTGTTATTTCTTTCAGGCGGGATCTCAGCTGAGCGTCTGTCTTATAATCCAAGGCTGAAAAAGAATCATCAAAAATATAGATATCCGGCTCTTTAACCACTGCCCGAGCGATGGACAAACGCTGCTTCTGGCCGCCTGAGAGGTTGCTGCCGCCTTCAGCCAGATGGGTATCAAATTTTTCCTTTCGGCTTTCAATAAATTCCTTAGCCTGCGCCACATCAGCAGCCGAATGCAACTCAGCCAGAGTCGCATCTTCTTTCCCATACTTAAGATTCTCACCGATGGTTCCGGTAAAAAGCAAGGCTCGCTGCGGAATAAAGCCGATTTTTTGGCGCAAAGCTTTCAAATTATAATCGCGGACATCAACGCCGTCAACCAGAATTCTGCCCAGTGTCACATCATAAAAGCGCGGAATCAGATTGACCAGCGATGATTTCCCAGACCCTGTACTGCCAATAAAGGCGACAGTTTCGCCCGGACCGGCTTTAAAATTGATATCATGCAAGACAGGACTTTCCGTCTCTCCGGGATAGGCAAAGGTCACATTGTCAAATTCCAAATAGCCCTTGCTTTGCGTTTCAGTAATCCCATTTTCATTGGGATTGATGGAAATAGGCATGGCCATCACTTCCTGAATCCGTTTGCTGGATACAACCATCCGCGGATACATGGTAAAAATATTTGCAAACATCAAAAAAGAAAAGAGAGCATGAAAACTGTATTCAATGAAGGCAAGCAGATCCCCAATCTTAATCTCAGACTGCTTTAGAGGCTCCAGTGAAAAGTAAACAATAGCCACAATCATAATGACGATAATTTGTACAAACAGAGCTTCCGTCAGACCGGTTAATTTAAAGAGCCGGCTGGAGGTATTTTCATAAGTGTTATTCTTAAGCGCAAACCGCTCCTCCTGATAAGCCTCGCGGGTAAAAGCACGGATAACCCTGAGGCCGGTCAGATTTTCACGCACATACTGATTGACCTTGTCCAGCGTATTTTGCTGCTTCTCAGACAAGGGGCGTGTTTTTGCTGCCACGTAATAAACAACCAGAATTAAAAAGGGGATGGCAACAACGACAACCCAAGCCAATGATGCGCTGGTCAAAAGAACCATGACAACGCTGGAAATCATCATCAGAGGGGTCACAATCCCCATTCGCAGGGACATTTCAGCAAACTGCATCAGCACAAAAGCGTCACTGGTCATACGGGTCACCAACGATGCAACACCGATTTTTTCATATTCGTGATGGGAATACTGCTGCAGCTTGTCATACATATCATTGCGCATGTCCCGAATCATAGTCGTTGTCAGCCTGCCCGAAGCATAGGCCAGTGTGATCCGCCCTGCTATCCCCAGCAAAACAATGACAAACATAACAGCGGCCCAAAAATAAAGAGCCTTTTTATCAGCCGGTGTAATTCCCTGGTCAATCATTCGAGCCAAAGCTGTTGGCAGCCCTAAATTCACCACAACAAATAAAAAAGCCCCTAAAACGTCCAATATCAGCCATTTGGGATACTTTTTCAAATAAGACCAAATATAAGCCATATCCTCTCCTTTTTCTTATAAATCTTTTATCATCCAAACATCCATGGCCACATGCGAAGCGCCAAAAGACAAGGGAGCTTCTAAATTGACAAAACCGAAATGCTCATAAACTTTAAGAGCCTGCTTGAGTACCTGCGAACTTTCAAGGTAGATTTTAGTGAAGCCTGCTTTTTTAGCTTCCTGAAAAATACGCCTCATTAGAAGTCCGGCGATGCCCTTGCCTCGGCAAGACTCATCGACATATAATTTTTGCAGCTCCGCCGTTTCCTCAAAAACCGGCGCAAAGCCGCCGACCCCCACGATATTATGATGGCTGTCCTCTGCAAGAAAATAAGCAGCTCTCGGGTGGCAGTTATAATAAGCGCTCAGCTGATCTAACTGAGGATCAAAATAGGCAGTGCCCTTAACAGCCAAACCTTCTTTTTCCAAAATTTTCCTAATCAGCTGAGCCACTGCCCGATCATCCCTTTGCTCAATAGGTCTTATTAACATCACTTCTCCAACTCACTCAGGTATTCGTAGCGTTCGTACTTTTCCAGCAGCTGCTCATTCAGCTCATCAAGCTCACTCTGCAAAGCCGCCAGCTGACCATAGTCACTGGCATTTTCCTGCATTTTGTTTTCAATGTCTTCGATTTGCTTTTCCAGCGCAGCTATGTCCTCTTCAATAGTATCCCACTCTTTTCTTTCAAAGTAAGACATGCGCTTCTTTTCTGTTTTCACTTTTTCAGCCTTAGGCTTTGCTGCTTTTTGCAGCATGGCAGAGCTGGATTTTTCAAACTCTTTTTCATCCAGATAGTCGGTGTAATTGCCAAAAAACGTACGGATACCGCCGCCTTCAAAAGCAAGAATTTTATTGGCCACCTTATCCAAAAAGTAACGGTCATGACTGACCGTAATGACAGGTCCACTAAAGTTTTGAAGAAAACTTTCAAGTACCGTCAAAGTAGCGATATCAAGGTCATTGGTCGGCTCATCCAAAAGTAAGACATTGGGCATTTCAATGAGGATTTTTAGAAGGTAAAGCCGCTTTTTTTCACCGCCCGACAGCTTGGAAATAAGTGTCCCGTGACTTGATCTGGGAAAGAGAAATTGCTCCAGCAGATCTGTGACGCTGCTGCTTCCAACAACTGTTTTAACTTCGTCTGCAGCTTCCTGCAAATAATTAATAAGCCGCTTGCTCTCATCCATTCCCTTAATCTGCTGCGAAAAATAACCAATACGGACCGTCTCTCCGGTAATGAGCTGCCCGGAATCTGGCTGTAAATCACCGTTAATCAGATTCAGCAGGGTTGATTTACCCACGCCGTTGTCACCGACAATGCCAATTCTATCTTTATTTTGGATCAGCAGATCGAAATGCGACAGGATGGGCTTATCCGGAAAAGCAAAACCAACATTTTCAAAAGAAATGACTTTCTTGCCGATACGGCTGGTTTCAAAATTGATTTCAAGTTCAGCCGAAGCCGTTGAACCTGACAGGTCAGACTTGAGATCATTAAATCGATTGATGCGAGCCTGCTGCTTGGTTGCTCTGGCCTGCGGCTGTCTGCGCATCCACGCAAGCTCCTGCTTATAAAGCTGCCGTTTTTTATGCCGGGAAGCTGCCTCACGTTCATCCTGCTCAGCGCGAAGACGGACATAATCCTGATAATTTCCCTGATATTCTGACAAATGCGCCCTGTCCAATTCAAAAATACGGGTAGCCACATTATCCAAAAAATACCGGTCATGGGTAATAAACAGCACTGTCCTGCGGCTGCTCTTCAGATAATTCGTCAGCCAGGCAATTGTATCAATATCCAAATGGTTGGTCGGTTCATCCAAAAGCAGCAAATCTGCCTCTGCCAAGAGGACCTGTGCCAGCTGAACCCGGCGGCGCATGCCGCCGGACAGCTGACTGATCAGCTGAGCGGTATCATGAATACCTAACTGAGACAGCACCGTCTTTACTTCGCTTTCAATGGTCCAGGCATCCAGGGAATCCATCTCTGCCATAATTTTTTCAAGACGCACCTGATTTTCTTCCTTGTAGTCAGCCATGAGGCTTTCATATTCCTTAATCAGCACCATCTCCCGCAAGTCAGAAGAAAGCACCGTATCCAAGACAGTCTTGCTGTCGTCAAAGTCCGGTTCCTGCATCAGATAAGCGATCTTGTAGTCATTTTTCTTAAAAAAAGGTGATTTATCCCCATCAAAACCCAGCCTGCCTGAAAGAACATCTAAAAGCGTAGTCTTTCCGGTCCCATTGACCCCAATAATACCAATGCGGTCCAGATCATGGATAATAAAGGAAATATCCCGAAAAACCGTTTTATCACCGACAGTCTTGCTCAATCCGTCAACTAAAAAATCACTCACGCTCCAGTTCCTTTCTGACAAAATCCAAAGCAGCTTCTCGCTTGTTTTCCAAATCACCCGCTACAATGAGCATCTCAATTTGATTCAAGAGTTTGCCGAGTTTTGGCCCCGGCTTAAGTGCGAATTCTGCTATCAAATCGCCGCCTTTGACCACAATGTCATGCTTATCATGGATAGCGAGATCAGCATTGAGGCTTCTGATACGCTCCATATCAACAGCAAGACCCTGTGCCTGACGAAGCTCTTCTGCAAGCAGCATCAGTTCCTTACCGTAACGATAAACATCGGCCTTATCCGGCTGTCTGTTTTGGCGCAAGTCATAGATAGCCAGAATTTTCTCTACCGTCTTTTGAAATTGATTAGCCGTTTTCCATTGCTTTAAAAAAGACTTGGGGTTTTTAATTTCCAGATACAAAAGTACCGCTGCCCAGGCCTGCTCAGATGTCAAAAACCTAAAATTTTCCGGCAGATCGCTTAACAGCCGCTGCCAGTTCTCAGCAGAATCTGCAAGCAAAGGCAGGTGATTATAAGCCTGACTGGCAAGCAGATAAGCAATCCCCTTGCGCCAAAAAGGAGCCTGCAAAAGCTTGTCAAACTCAATGAAAGAGCGCTCTACAGAAATTTTTTCCAATAAGGGCGCATGCTCTTTCATGGCAGCAAAGGTCTCTTCTTCAATGTCAAAATCAAGAGTTGCAGCAAAGCGCAGGCCTCTCATAATTCGCAGAGCATCTTCATTAAAACGCTCGGCAGCATGGCCGACCGCCCGCAGGCGTTTTTGTTTTAAATCTTCTAAGCCATTGAACTTATCAATAACATTGGACTGTTCATCGAGAGCAAAGGCATTGATGGTAAAATCCCGGCGTTTTAAATCCTCTTCCAAAGAGCGCACAAAAGATACCTGACTGGGTCTGCGGTAATCCACATAGACATCCTCAGTCCGAAAAGTCGTGATTTCATACTCATGGCCGTTCTCTAAAACCAATATCGTCCCGTGCTCAATACCGATATCGACCGTCCGCGGGAAAATCTTCTTAGTTTCTGCAGGATAGGAGCTGCTGGCGATATCGACATCATGAATGGGATGTCCCAGCAAAGCATCGCGCACGCTTCCGCCTACAAAATAGGCTTCAAAACCAGCTGCTTTAATTTTCTCCAATACTGGCAAAGCCTCCTGAAATTCAGAAGGCAGATGTTTTAATTTCATAGTAAATGTTCCAAACCGTAAACGAGCTGCTCTCGTTTCACTACTTCTTTAATCCCTAAGTTAACACCGCTCATAAAAGAAATACGATCATAAGAATCATGACGAAGGGTCAGCCCTTCACCCTGTGCCCCAAAGATAACTTCTTGGTGGGCAACCAGTCCCGGCAGGCGCACACTGTGAATCCTAAAACCATCAAATTCAGCACCGCGCGCACCAGGCAATGTTTCTTCTTCATCTTCAGCTCCCTGTTTTTTATAGGTACGAGCCTCGCGGATGAGTTCAGCTGTTTTGACAGCCGTTCCGCTTGGTGCATCTTTTTTCTTATCGTGGTGCAGCTCAATAATTTCCACATCAGGGAAATACTTGGAGGCTTTGGCTGCAAATTCCATCAGTAAAATAGCCCCAATGGCAAAATTAGGCGCAATCAGGCCGCCCAATTTTTTATCAGCAGACAGCGCTGTCAGTTCGGCAATCTGTTCTTCGGTAAAACCAGTTGTGCCAACGACCGGGCAAAAACCATTTTCTAAAGCAAAGCGGGTGTTCTCATAAGCGACTTTAGGCATGGTGAAATCTACCCAGACATCGGCATCAAAACCAACCAGATCTGCTTTATCCGTGAAGACAGGAACCCCGTCAAGATCTTTTTCGCCGGCAAAAGGATCGAGCAGAGCTGCCAACTGGAGCTCACTGTCGCCTTTAACCATATCTACGGCTGTTGAACCCATTCTTCCCTTAAAACCTGCTACAATAACTTTTATACTCATTTTTTTCTCCTTAAACGATCGGTACAGCCCCAAGTGCGATTGCTCCTTCTCCCAGATGGGTCGCAATGACACCGTTGAAAGGAACAATAGCTAAATTGTCTGTATAACCATGCGCTCTTAAACGCTCCTGTAAATCTACAGCCTTGTCCATGGCATTTGCATGAATAATATATGTCATATAATCACCGTCTGCCGTTACATCAGCTAAGATTTCAATGAGACGCTTAAGCGCTTTTTTCTCGGTTCTGACCTTCTCAAAAACTTCAATCCTGCCATCAGTAAAATACAAAATAGGCTTGATGCTCAGCAGATTGCCCAAAAGAGCCGAACCGTTTGACAGGCGGCCGCCTTTAACCAGATGATTGAGGTCATCCACCATAATAAAAGCACTGGTCTTTTCGATCATAACCTTCAGATTGGCTAAAATCTGCTCAAAAGCAAGACCCTCTTCACCCCACCTCAGGGTTTCCATGACCATCCATCCCATCGGGCTGGAGGTGATTTTGGTATCAGGAAAAGCAATCTTTAAACCGGCATGCTCTTCAGCCAGATACTGGATATTCTGATGGAAGCCGGAGATACCGCCCGATAAGAAAAGGCCGATCACATGCGTATAGCCGTCTTTTTCCAGCTTTGTCAGCAAAGCATCCAGATCCGCTAAACTGGGCTGACTGGTCTTGGGCAGTTCTTCAGAAGCTGCCATTTTGGCATAAAACTCATCTAAAGTCAGATTCTTACCTTCAATGTAGGTTTTTCCCTCAATGGTAATCTCAATATCAAGAACAAACAAATCCTTATTTCCCGTAAAATCTTCCGGAAGATAGACAGATGAGTCTGTAATTACAGCTAGTTTCATCTCTTTAGAACTCCAGTGTAACGCCTTCTCGATCCAGCGCAATTTCAGTTACCTCATAGGTCATGCGTTTTAAAATATCTAAAAGAGGTGCTGCTAAGGTTGCCACTTCTTCCTGTGAAAATTCACTGGGCTGATTGACGATACGGTCTTTAATCTTAACCATTTGTGATAAGACGCCGCTGAGCACAAACTCATCGCGCACAATCATGAACTGCAAGACAGCTATAACTGTCGTTTCATTCAGCTCTTCGTTTTTTTCAACTAACTGGAAGGTCACTTCCACATCTGTCTCCGGCGTTCCGTTTTTTTTCTCCCATTCTAAATTTCTGGCATCGTAATGATATTGGTTGACAAACTCTTTTTGACGTACAATTTCCATTGTTTTCTCCTTGTTTCACATTACTTTTCATTATAGCACACTTAAAAACAAAATTAAAGAAATCCCGAATCAGAATTTCTTTTGCGCATGCTTAAAAACGATGTCCGAATATCGCTCTAAACCAGATTTTCTCTTATCTCTCACTTGACAGCGTCTGGCATCAATCAGCTCTTCATCAGACGAAACTTCTGCTAAGGTTTTTCTGCATTATGGCGCTGTATGAATTGAAAATTTCTCTTTTTGAGTTCACTTCTCACTATGGACTTAAACACAAAGCAAGCGATTTTATTTCGTTTGGCTGCAGCTCACCAGAATCGAACAGAGGTCAGAACCAAAAAAGCAAGCTGCCTGCAGCAAGACCGATTAAATAGCCGGCAATAACATCTTTAGGGTAGTGAACCCCGCCTAAAACACGGCACAGAGCCAGAAAAAGAGACAGCAGCAGCAAAAGCAGACCTAAGAAAATATTTTCGTGCAGGATGCAGACACTGATAACCGCTGCTGAAAAAACATGGCGGCTGGGCATGGACTGTCCTTTCGTCTTCTTTGTGATCAGCGGCTGAATCTCCCAGACTTCATAAGGTCTGGGGCTGTTTAAAATCCGTCTCACAAGCGACAGCAAGATAAAAGCCAAAGCCGGAATAATAATATAAGGCCCTAAAGTCCAGATTTTTTTGTGAGAGCAAAAAAGATAGGCCAGCAAAGCCAGATAAAAAATCGGCATCAGTCTGGTAATCAGAGTATTTGTCCATTTGATAAGCTTTATAAGCTTAGGCCTTGCTCTGACCGGCTGCGTCAGGTGCTCATAAAAGGCTGCGTAATTTTTCATCTTCATCTACTTTTCTAAGGAATAGCAGCATTAAGCTGTTTGACTTGCTCCGTTCAAAGCCATTTCAGCATTTCTGAACCAATATATCAGCAGACAGCTCAACTGGTTTTCCTGTTTATTTTTTTTTAAAATCTCTGGAAATTGCCATAATAAATGTACTCTTTTTCAGCCTGCAGAATCGGTAAGCTGTCAATAGCCTTGATAATCTCTTTCGTTGCTCCGGCAGGGGCTATGCCAAGAGGCGCATCTGTTCCAAAAAAGACATGATCGTTGCCAAAATAGTCAACACACAGTTCCAAAGCCTTGCTGTTGCCCAGAAGGGCAGTATCAACATAAAACTTCTTAAAGTCCTCGGCCAGATGTTCAGGCAAAATGTGTTCAATTCTTCCTGCAAAATAAGGAATCATGGCTCCCGCGTGATGGACAATGATTTTTAAATCAGGAAACTCCTGATAATACCCTGCCTTAACTAATTCCAGCATGGTCTGTGACAGTTCGTACTCCCAGCTGAAAACAATATTATTGTCCGGTTTTCGCCCGTCAAAAACAGGGTGCAGCCAGACAGGAATACCAAATTCAGCTATGGCTGCAAAAAGAGGCTTAAATTCCGGATCAGCCAGCGACTTTCCCAAGTGCCGAGTAAAAAGCTGCACGCCCAGCAGATGAGGATTGGGTAAAATATCCTCTTGCAAAATCTCTATGGCTTGCGAAATGTTATTCATCGGCAGCATACCTACACCGCCGGCAAAGAGCTCAGGATACTGCTTAATTGTTTCAAGCAGCTCTTCATTGGCCTTGCGGCAAAGCCGAGCAGCAGGCTCGCCGGACACATAGTCCTCAGGATTCAGATTAACATAAGAAATAATTTGTTTTACACCTTTGACAGCATG
This sequence comes from Streptococcus sp. ELY_90, assembly GCF_058314475.1. Classification (NCBI taxonomy): domain Bacteria; kingdom Bacillati; phylum Bacillota; class Bacilli; order Lactobacillales; family Streptococcaceae; genus Streptococcus; species Streptococcus sp. ELY_90. The sequence goes on along the minus strand of NZ_JBZFUJ010000012.1, from coordinate 54,974 downwards.
CTTGCGGCGCAGCTCCATATCTGATAAAACAGGATTTTGCATAAAAGGGTATTTCTGCAGGATTTTGTCATCCAGCTGAGCTATTTTTTCATAAAAATCGGGCAGTAAAACATGGGCAAAAACATCTATTTTCTCGGACATCGCGGTCTTCCTCTCTTAACAGGCTCTCTTTACTGTTGTGCCTTTTATTATATCATTTTTAAGCAGCTCAAGGAATACAGCTCTTAGGATTTCTCTATTTTAGTTTTAATGACAAAAAAGCCGGAGCAAAGTCCGGCTTACTGCTTATCTATTTCTGCAGAGCAGCTGAAACTGTCCTGCTTTTATTTGGCCTTGCGCAGCATTCCAAAGAGAATACCTGAAACCACAGCTCCAATAAGGATATAGAGCAGGTAGAGCAAAGCATTGCTGGTCAAAGCAATAACAAAGATACCGCCGTGAGGAGCCATCAATTTGATGCCTGACAAACCAACCAAGGCACCTGTAAGAGCTGAACCAACGATGAAACTTGGAATGGCACGTGCCGGGTCAGCCGCACCGAATGGAATGGCACCTTCAGTGATGAAAGACAGCCCCATAACAATGTTAGTCAGACCGGAATCACGTTCTTCCTTGGTGAATTTATTTTTGAAAAGCAAAGTAGCCACAAAAACTGCAAGCGGCGGTACCATACCTCCGGCCATGACAGATGCCATAACCACAGAGCCACCTGAAGAAACAGTTGCAGCCAGTGTACCTGTACCGAAAACATAAGCTGCTTTATTAACAGGTCCGCCCATGTCAACAGCCATCATGCCGCCGACCAAGAGTCCCATCAAGACAGCTGAACTGCCTGAAAGATTTTGAAGGAAGGTATTCAAAGCTGTATTGATGCTGGCCATCGGAATATTGACAAAGAGCATCAGGAAGCCTGTTACCAAAACACCAAGCAAAGGATAAAGAAGAATTGATTTAACCCCTTCAAGTGAACGTGGAAGTCCGGTCAAGAGTTTCTTAAGAAGCAGGATCACACCGCCGGCAAGAAAACCGCCGACAAGAGCACCTAAGAAACCAGAAGGAATACCTTCCAAGGCCATGCTTGCTTTACCGCCGCTGGCAAATGGCACTTTACCGAAAGCCAGACCGGATTTAGCAATAAATCCTGCAACAAAACCGGCAACCAGTCCAGGTTTTTCTGCGATAGAGTAGGCAATATAACCAGCTAATACCGGAAGCATAAATTCGAAAGCTGCATTACCGACATTCTTGAAAAGTGCTGCGACTTCGTGGTAAGAACCCAGATTGGATAATTGATCTTTCGGAACTCCCATCAAATTATCAATCAGGAAGGCAAGAGCAATGGCGATACCGCCGCCGATAACAAATGGCAGCATCTGTGAAACACCGCTCATCAAGTGTTTGTAGAAGGCACCGCCTAAACCTGATTTTTCAGCAGAACTTTCACCGGCATCAGTATGGTTGGCTGCGGCCGCATACTTTTCAGCCTTGTCATCAAGAATAATATTAATCAGCTCTTCTGGTTTTTTAATTCCTTCTGCAACCGGCCGAGAAATTAAAGGTTTACCGTCAAAGCGATCCATTTCAACAGCCTTGTCCGCCGCGATGATAACACCTTTAGCACGCTTAATGTCATCAGCAGTCAGTTTATTGCCGATACCTGAAGCACCGTTTGTTTCAACTTTAATCCCAACGCCCATTTCAGCAGCCTGTTTTTTAAGGGCTTCTTCAGCCATATAAGTATGGGCAATACCTGTTGTACAAGCCGTTACGGCAACAACAAACTCTTGATTGTCAGCTGCCGGTGCTGCCGGTACTTCTTCTTTCTTTTCTTCCTCTGTTTGGTTAAAGAGAGCAATAACATCATCAGGAGTGCTTACTTGGCGAAGTTTATCAGCAAATCCATCTTTTAAAAGGTATTGCGACAGTTCAGCCAAGGCTGCTAAGTGTGTGTCATTGGCACCATCCGGTGCAGCAATCATGAAGAAAAGATCAACCGGTGCGCCGTCAAGAGCCTCATAATCAACGCCCTTATTTGATTTGGCAAAGAGGACAGTCGCTTCTTTAACAGCTGCATTCTTGCTGTGAGGCATGGCAATACCATCACCAAGGCCTGTGGAAGTCTGTGCTTCACGGTTCATGATACCGGCTTTAAAAGCATCAAAATCGGTAACGATTCCTTTTTCAGCCAGCTTTGAAACCATCTCATCAATAACGACTTCCTTTGTGGTCGCCTGCAGGTCAAGCAACATCACATCTTTGTTCAGTAAGTCCTGAATTTTCATCTTTTTTCTACCTCTACTTTTTTGTAAGTTTCCTTTATAAAGTCAATACTGGCTAAATCATCTGAAAAAGCCGTTGCTGTACCGCAGGCGACACCCCATTTGAGAGCCTCTACAGGATCTGCCGTCTTAACAAATTCTCCCGTAAAACCAGCAACCATGGAATCACCGGCGCCGACAGAATTCTTTACCTGTCCCTTAATCGGCTTAGCAAAATAAGCTGCATCCGGCGTTACCAATAAAGCGCCGTCTCCTGCCATTGAAATGATGACATTTTGAGCCCCTTTGGCCAAAATCTCACGTGCATATTTTTCAACATCGTCCAATCCTTTCAGACGGACATTAAAAATTTCTTCCAGCTCATGGTTGTTGGGTTTCACCAAGAGAGGCTGATAAGCAAGCGCATCAAGCAAAGTCTGCCCTTCAAAATCACAGACGATTTGGGCACCTGTCTGTCTGACGAGCGGAATCAAGCGTTTATAGATTTGATTGCCCAGATTAGTCGGAGCGCTGCCTGCAAACACAGCGGTATCTTCTGAAGAAAGCCGGCTTAAAACAGCTTCTAAAGCTTCTACCTGTTCATCGCTTATAACAGGACCAGTCCCATTAATCTCGGTCTCTTCATCAGCCTTGATTTTAACATTAATCCGCGTATCCTGATCAACGTGAACAAAATCCGTTTTAATGCCCTCAGCAATCAAGCCTTCTTCAACAAATCTGCCGGTAAAACCGCCAATAAACCCTGTTGCAGTGTTATCCTGTCCTAAGCGCTGCAGGATACGGCTGACATTAATCCCTTTTCCTCCGACAAATTTATCGTCACTGTCCATACGATTGACACTGCCAATTTCCACAGTATCAATGCGGACGATAAAGTCAATCGAAGGATTGAGGGTTACAGTATAAATCATACTTCAATCACCTTCGTTTTTTTCTTCGTTTCTTTTAACATACGGCTGTCCGATTTATTAGTGATAATCGTCACTGCTTCCAGCCGATCCACTTTAACAAATGAGGTCTGTCCCATTTTTGAGGCATCCACTAAAGCATAGGTTGTCTGAGCATTGTCAATAACCGTCTTTTTAATAGCTGCTTCTTCTGTATCAGGCGTTGTCAAGAAATGCAGGTCAACACCATTCATGCCGATAAAAGCTTTGTCAAAATTCAGCTGGCTGAGCTGGTTGATAGCAAACTGACCGATACTGGCATCTGTTGAATTTTTGACATAGCCGCCGATAACCAGAGTATTGATGTTTTTTTCCACCAATTTTGCTGCGTGGTGAATAGAATTTGTCACCACAGTCAGCCCCTCCTGCTGCAGCATGTCTAAGAGCAGTTCAGTTGTGGTTCCGGCATCAATAAAGATGACATCACCGTCAGAAATCATTTCAGCTGCTTTTTGAACAATCGCCTGCTTAGCTTGAACGTTTTTGATAGATTTTTGCAGAATCGTTTCTTCCTCTTGTAAGGGATGATTTTTTTCAGCTCCGCCGTGAACACGGTGAAGCTTTTTCTCACTCGCCAACTCGTCTAAATCTCTGCGAACGGTTGATTCAGAAGTATCAAGAATACTGACCAGAAATTCCAAAGTCACAAAATTTTCCTGCGAAAGCTTTTCCATGATAATCTGCTTACGTTCAGATTTTAAAATATGACCTCACCTCCCGCTGAAATCGTTTACACCTGTTATTATATACTCCCATAGGATAACTGTCAAGCAATTTCTCTCAAATTCTTTCAAAAAGTAACAAAAAGTCATAAAAGTAAGCAAATACAGGAAAAAGCGTACAAAACGGCTGTTAAATCCTGCACGAGCTGCAAAGCTGTTTTCATTGCCAACTCTATCTTAAAATGTTTAAATCAGAAAAAATCGCATCAAGCTGCCTTGATTTAGCCAAACACAAAAAACCTGACCTTTTGTACCATACAAAAGATCAGGTTTGATAATAAAATGGTTTTGCCAGCTTTTAAAGCTTCCCTGTTATATGGTGGGAAAGCTCACAGCCGCTCTTACTTAATCAACGACGTTGAGTGAACCACACGGTTATCGCGTTCCGGATAGATATAATGGATTGCCTGGCTAACTGCTGTTGGAGCTTCACCAAAGCCCGTCGCAATCAAATCCACCTTGCCATCGTACTGGGCGGCATCGCCGATAGCATAAACACCTTCCTGACTGGTCTGAAAGACCGGCGACACATTGATACTTGAGCGCTTATGGTCAAGATTCCAGTTTTTTAGGTTTTTATTGGACGTTGAAAAACCGAAGCTGACGATAAGATCGTCAAGGAAAAGTTCCTCGGTCTCATCGGATTTTACTTTTTGAATAAGAAGGCTTTGAACTCTTTCGCCATCTCCTCTAAGCTCCAAAGGAACATAAGGTGTCATAATATTGACATTGGAAGACTTTAAAACTTCGACACTGTGTTCATGCGCCCGAAAAGCATCACGGCGGTGTACCAGAGTAACACTCTCAGCAATTTTATCCAAGGCATTGGCCCAATCAACAGCTGAATCACCGCCGCCGCAAATGACAACCTTTTTACCGGCAAATTGATCCAGCTTATGAACATTGTAAAAGATATTATGGTCCGCATAGCGGTCTTCGTTTTCCAGACCCAGCTGCCGCGGCGCAAAAGCACCGTTTCCGCAGGCGATGATAACAGCTTTTGAAAAATGCTGCCCTTTAGTAGTCTCAATGGTAAAGACATCGCCTTCTTTTTCAAATGTCTTAACTTCTTCTTTCAGACAAATGCTGGTTTTATCCTTAAAACGCTCTGTCTGTTCAATGAGGCTGTCCACCAGATCAGCCCCTGTAACCGCTGGAAAACCGGGAACGTCATAAATCATTTTTTCCGGATACAAAACAGCAGGCTGGCCGCCCAGTTCAGGCAAACTTTCAATAATCTTGACCCGCACACCGCGCAAGCCGGCATAAAAGGCCGCAAAAAGACCGACAGGCCCGCCGCCGATAACCGTTATATCATAAATATCTTTTTCAGATGTCATTTTTTCCTCCTGCAAAATTAGTTCCATTATAGCACAATTGCACCTGCTTCAAAAAAAGAAAGCACTTTTAGCTGCTCATTTCCAGTTTCCTGCAGTTTTTGCATTATCAAGTACAATAATGAAGAGGCTAAGACTCAAATCCTGCCCCTTTTATCTCTTCTAAAATCTGCTTTTCTTCATCAGTCAATTCATATTTTGCCAGCAAATCAGGCCGTCTTTCGTATGTTTTTTTCAGGCTCTGCTTCAAACGCCAGCGGCGAATATTTTCATGATGGCCGCTCATCAAGACATCAGGCACTTTCATCCCGCGGTAGTCATAGGGACGAGTATATTGCGGATATTCCAACAGTCCTGATGAAAAGCTGTCATCCTGATGGCTGGCTTCCTTACCAATGACCTCAGGAATCAGGCGAACCGTCGCATCGATGATCGTCATAGCAGCCAGCTCACCGCCTGTCAGGACAAAATCCCCCAGAGATACTTCATCAGTCACCAGGCTTTTGATGCGTTCGTCATAGCCTTCATAATGGCCGCAGATGAAAAGCAGCTCTTCTTCTTGTGATAATTCTTCAGCATAGGCTTGATCAAAACGGCGGCCTGCCGGATCCAAAAGAAGAACTCGGGGCTTATTCAGCGTAAGTGCATCCATGGCATCGAAAACAGGCTGCGCCCGCAAAAGCATTCCCTGACCGCCCCCGTAGGGTTCATCGTCCACATGACGGGCTTTCTCAGCATACTGACGAAAATTATGGCAGCTGATATCAATAATGCCCTTCTCACGCGCCTTACCTACAATCGAGTACTCAAGCGGCGCAAACATTTCCGGAAAAAGAGTCAAAATATCAATTTTCATCGTCCAGACCTTCTAACACATGCACATCAACGCGTTTATCCGCAGGATCCACCTTGAGAACAACTGACGGAATGTAAGGCAGCAGCAAATCGCGCTTGCCTTGTCGCTTAATAACCCAGACATCATTGGCCCCGGGCTGCAGAATTTCTTTAACCTGACCGATTAAGACGCCGTCTTCAAAGACATCAAGACCAATGATTTCGTGATAGTAAAATTCACCTTCGTCAAGCTCTGTCAGATTTTCCTCAGCTACTTTGAGCGTATAATCGCGGTATTTTTCAACATCGTTGATATGATAGAGCCCCTTGAATTTCAAAATATCAAAATTCTTGTGCTGACGATGGCCGGCTACTTCCAGATCTTTGACAAAATTCCCTTCTTTATCAAATAAGGCCAGACGAGAACCCTTTTTAAAGCGTTCTTCGGTAAAATCAGTCACCGATAAGACACGGACTTCGCCCTGAAGTCCTTGCGTATTGACAATTTTTCCGACATTAAAATAATCCATAACCATCCTTTGAATGTTTTTTAATTACTTATCTCTTTCTGCCTGTAAAAACTCACAGAAAACGGCAGACTCATCAAACACAGTTTAAGAAAAAGGCTTTTTCAATACGTCCTGATCGTATCAGAAATAAAATAAGAAAAGTGGCCTGAGCCACTACTTTTCATCAATAATAAGACGAACTTTTTTACCTTGAGTCGGAACCGAATAGACAATCGATCTTATCGCTGTAATAGTGCGACCTTTTTTACCGATAATTCGGCCAATATCACTGGAATCTAAATCAAGATGATACTCTAAAAACTCAGGTGTATCTTCAATTTTTATTGTAAAATTATCTGGCTGCGAAATCAGCGGTTTCACAATAGCGATAATCAGATTTTCAATCGTGTCCATAGGCAATTACTTTATTTCTTTGAATATTTAGCTTCGTGGAATTTTTTCATAATTCCTGCTTTTGAAAGGATGTTGCGAACAGTATCTGATGGCTGTGCACCATTGCCTAACCATTCAAGAATACGGTCTTCTTTAAGGGTCACTTGATTTTCATCTACAAGCGGGTTGTAAGTTCCGACAGTTTCAATGAAACGGCCGTCGCGCGGTGCACGTGAATCTGCAACATTAATACGGTAGAAAGGTTTCTTCTTAGAACCCATACGAGTTAAACGAATTTTTACTGCCATTTTTGACTAGTCTCTTTTCTTTTTTTATTTTTTGAACATAGCTCAGCTATGAACTATATTAGTTATTATAACAGAAAAAAAATCTGTGTCAAGTTTTTTTCTTGACACATATAAATATTTTTACAAAATCAGGTCTGCTAAAAACTGCAAGCCGGCTGCTATGATACATCTCAAACAATAAAGAATTTAAGAGTGCTGTACCAAGTCTCTGTAATATTATTCATATCTCAGAGCTTCAATCGGATCCAACTTACTTGCCTTATTGGCCGGTAAAATACCAAAGACGGCGCCGATAAAGACTGAAAAAGCAATACTGACTAAAACAGTATTCAGTGCAATAACAGGCTTACCGATAGCATTAACTATCCCTTCTGAATTTCCCAGAACGTTGGTCAAACCATAAGCACAAAGCAAACCTATAAAACCTCCGATTAAGGTCAGAACGATAGACTCAATCAAAAACTGTGTCAAGATATTGCGGCGGGTAGCTCCTAAGGCTTTACGCAGTCCGATTTCTCTGGTACGCTCTGTTACCGACACCAGCATGATATTCATAACACCGATCCCCCCAACCAAAAGCGAAGTTCCGCCGATAATACCTATGAAGGTTGTAATGGCAGTAATTTGCGACTGAGCGCTTTCCAACTCTTTACTGATATCAAACATCGTATAGTGGCCGTCAGAAGCATTGGAAAGCTTAGTCAAACGTTTCGCTGCTTCTTTTCCGACTTTTGAAGAAACACTGGCATCAGGAACATGAACATAGATGTTGCTGATGTCATCGACACCGAATTCAGAAGCCAGCTGACTGTTTGTCAAAATCGCATTGCCGTCTGAATTCATGCCATACATGGATGATCCCGCATCCGGATCCTTGTAAACTCCGACAACACGGTATTTTTTATCTCCGACTTCAATAATCCTATTTAGAGCATCATCAGGACTGGAAAACAGCTTAGCTGCCAGCATTTCATCAATCATGATAAAACGCGAAAAGTTGGTGTAGTCACTGGTATTGAGCTGACGGCCGGCTACGACTTTATAGCCCTTGACATCAAAATAGTTTTGACTGACGCCTGTAAGAGTAACCTGTTTTCCTTTTTTATTTTGATAGAGAACATCGCTTGAAGTTGTATTGGTCACATAATAATTACTAATACCATCTACTTCTTTTACGATCGTTTGCAGCCACTCGTCCTTAATTTTAGGTGCATCTTTTTGCGATTGGTCTGAGCTGTAATACTGCTCCACCGCATCCTCATCATTTGACGCATAGTAAATTTCGACATCGTGCTGGTATTTAGTTGCTTGATCTGTAATATAGTGGCGCATTCCTGTTCCCATGGCCATAATAACAGAGACAGCTGTCACTCCGATGATTACACCCAGCATCGTCAGAAAAGATCGCATCTTGTGCCCCATAATTGAACTAAGGGCAAATTTCCAATTTTGCATAAATTTCCTCCCTTAATCAATACGGACACTTTCAGTCGTATCTAATGTAATTTCTCCGTCACGGATAACAATCTTGCGAGTCGCATAATCGGCAATCTCAGGCTCATGGGTTACCATGATAATGGTTTTTCCTTCGCGATTGAGCTGGGTCAGCAAGTCCAAAATTTGGTTGCTGGTCTTGGTATCCAAAGCACCTGTGGGCTCATCAGCCAAAATGATCGAAGGGTCATTGACCAAGGCTCGTGCAATAGCAACACGCTGCTTTTGTCCGCCGGAAAGCTCCGATGGCAGATGCTTGCGCCTGTCAGCCAATTCGACTTTCTCTAAAAATTGCTGCGCCAGCTGATGACGCTTAGATGCTGATACGCCAGCGTAAATAAGCGGCAGCTCAACATTATCCTGCGCATTGAGTTTGGACAGCAGAAAGAATTGCTGAAAAACAAAGCCAATTTCTTCGTTGCGAAGACGTGCCAGCTCATTTTGATTCAGTTTTTCAATAGACTCATCAGCCAAAGAATACGAACCGTCCGTTGCCTTATCTAAAAGCCCGATGATATTCATCAGCGTTGATTTACCGGAACCGGACGGTCCCATAATGGCCAGAAAGTCTCCTTCGTTAACAGTCAGGTTTATACCTTTCAAAACTTGTAACTCCTGACTGCCGTTATGGTAACTTTTCGTAATGCCCTCAAGGTGGATGAGTTCTTTCTTATCACTCATGCTGCTCACCTCTTCTCGCCGGCCTTATCGTTTGTAGCAGAAGGTTTATCAATCTTCTTGCCTTCTTTTAAGCTCTTGTCCGGATTGGCAATAACCACTTGGCCCTTCTTAAGACCGGAAGAAATTTCCTGTGACTTGGCATCGGCATTACCTGCAGCGACATCTTTTCTCAAAACCCGGGAGTTTGAGTTGTCATAAACCCAAACATAGTTTTTCCCATTTTTGCTCACCAATGCTGATGTCGGAATAATGAGGCTCTTATTTTCATTGACAACTTCTACAGATACGGTGAAGCCCTGTTTTAAATCACCTAAATCACTGGTAATATCTGCTTTGTAGTCGTAGGCAGCCGCACCTGAAGATGAACCGCTGCCGGATGAGCCGGCTCCTTGGGACTGCTCTTGGTCTGACTGACTTGGATAATTTGAAATGTAAGAAATTTTTCCGTCCCATTCCTTATTATCATAGACTTTGGATTTAATTTTAATGGCTTGTCCAACTTTGATATTTGCTAAATCATACTCTGTCAGAGTGCCTTGAACCTGCAATTTGCCTTCACTGGTCACATGAACTAAGGCTTTGCTGGTTTTTCCGGAAGGATCAATATCGTTGTTAACTTCTGCCACTGTTCCGGTTACTTCACTGTTTACAGATGTGTTGTTCAGAGCTGTCTGAGCCTTATTAACCTCATCTTGGGCACCGGCCTGAGCATCGTATAAATCCTGCAGCTGCTGATCATAATTTGTAGAATTTGTCGGTGTCAGAGCAGCTGCAGAACTGTCAGTCATACCGCCTGCTGAATCGCTGCCTTGAGCTCCAGCAGTACTGCCCTCTCCTGTTGCCGAATCAGCAGCAGAGCTGCTTTCTGCAGAATTGTCTGCTGACGGTACAGTCCCGTAGGTTTGATAATTTGTAATCTGACGGTTGACCTTATTAAGGTTTCTGACTGCCTGATCATAAGCAGCCTGAGCCTCACCTGTATCATACTGCACTAACTGCTGTCCCGCAGTTACCTGATCTCCGGCAGCAACCACTACTTTGGGATTGCTGCCCTTGTTGCTGTCATAGTAAACATATTGTTCTGATTCGGGCTTAATCCTTCCTGAAAGCAAGGTTGATGAGGCAATAGAGCCTTCTTTTACCTTAACCGTCTGATAACCGACATTCTGCGAGTCTATTTGACTGGTCTCCTGCAGCTTTATCCAAATTAAGCCCAGCACAACAACAGCCGCTGCAAAACTGCCCACGATAATCCATCCTTTTTTCTTTTTGGTCATTTTACCTTTTCTTTTTGGCATAACCTTCCCCTCCTGCTTTTTTCCTTTTCATCATATCCTAAAGCGAACGTAAAAGCCTTACACTTTTATCAGAAAATCTTACAAAAATGTAAGACTGCTGCTCACAGATAAACAGCTAGCTTATTGTTCTAACTTTATAATACAAATATACAACCTTTGCTTTCTGATGTCAAGGCTTTTCTGACCATAAAATAAAAAAGAAAGTGAGCCAATCAATATAGGATGGTTGACTTCACTTTCTCACTTAAAAACCTGGATAATAATCTCTTTGTTTGCCGGCTTTTATAAAGCTGCTAAAGCACTTTGGCTCTTTTTTACGAAAGCTGACCGGCTAAATGCTGAGAAAATAGGGATTGCTGATTTGAAATAGCACCAGGGGGATAAATTCGCACAGTATCCGTTCAAATTAGATTGCCTGTGTAATAAAGCCTCGGCTCTCAAGAACCTGAACCATTGCGGCTGCCGTATCTAAGGCTGTAAAGAGCGGTACCCCGTGTTCAATAGCAGAGCTGCGAATTGCTGCCCCGTCCTCATCAAACGTACGCTTGTTGCCAACTGTATTGACAATGGCCTGAACCTTGCCTGCCCGGACGAAAGCAGGAATGTCATTGGTATCATTGTCGCCGAGCTTATCGACAACCTGGGCCTCTAAACCGTTCTCAGCAAAGAAGTCAGCGGTTCCTTCAGTGGCAAGAATGCTGTAGCCGATATTGGAGAAGCGCCGTGCCAAATCCAAGGCTTCCTCCTTTGTGTCATCAGCAATAGTGAAGATGACATTTCCAAAAGAGGGAAGATGGAAATATGAGGCTTCGAAAGCTTTATAAAGAGCTTTTTCAAGGGTTGAGTCTGTTCCCATTACTTCGCCCGTAGACTTCATTTCAGGACCTAGGAGACTATCAACCTTGGCTAATTTCGTAAACGAAAAGACGGGTGCTTTCACATGAACATTTTGACTTTCCGGATAGAGGCCGTCTGTATAACCAAGTTCAGGCAGTGTGCGTCCTAAGATCAATTGAGTCGCTACCTGAGCCATTGCAATATCGGTGACTTTGGATAAGAAAGGTACTGTCCGGCTGGCACGAGGATTGACCTCAATAACATAAACCGTATCGTCTTTAATAACAAACTGGATATTCATCATGCCGATACAGTTAAGACCGATCGCTAAACGTTTGGTGTAATCAGCAATCGTTTGCTGAATTTCCTTCGAAAGTGTCTGCGGCGGATAGACAGCCATAGAATCACCGGAATGAACCCCGGCACGCTCAATGTGTTCCATAATTCCCGGAATAAGGACATTTTCGCCATCCGAAATAGCATCAACTTCACACTCACGGCCAACCAAATACGAATCAACCAGAACCGGATGATCAGGACTGGCCTTAACAGCTGTCCGCATGTAAGCGCGCAGGTCATCCTCGTTTTCCACGATTTCCATAGCACGGCCGCCTAAAACATAGGATGGACGTACAAGGACAGGAAAGCCAATCTTGCGGGCAGAGGCAACAGCTTCTTCTTCGTTGGTTGCTGTTTGACCGGGCGGCTGAGGAATGTTCAGATCTTTCAAGGCCTGCTCAAAAAGGTCGCGGTCTTCTGCGCGGTCAAGGTCTGCTACCTGTGTTCCCAAGATTGTCACGCCGGCTTTTGACAAGGGCTCTGCTAAATTAATAGCTGTCTGTCCGCCAAACTGAACAATAACACCTTTTGGCTGCTCTAATTCGATGACATTCATCACATCTTCAAAAGTCAAGGGTTCAAAGTAGAGCTTGTCTGAGACTGAGAAGTCCGTGGACACTGTTTCTGGATTGGAATTCATGATGATCGCTTCATAACCGGCAGCCTGAATGGCTTTGACCGAATGAACGGTAGCATAGTCAAACTCCACGCCCTGACCGATCCGAATCGGACCCGAACCTAAAACCAGAACGGATTCCTTGTCCGATTTGATAGATTCATTTTCCAGTTCATAAGTAGAATAAAAGTAAGGTGTTGCAGATTCAAACTCTGCCGCACAGGTATCCACCATCTTATAGACAGGAATGATCTGCTGATCCAGACGAAACTTGTGCACTTCTTCAGCTGACATGTGCCAGAGGTCGGCAATTTTACGGTCTGAAAAACCATTGCGTTTAGCTTCCCTAAGTATATCAGGATTCTTGATATGGCTTGCCAAGGCCTGCTCAATTTCATAGATATGCAGCAGCTTATCAAGGAAGAAAAGATCAATCTTAGTTAATTCTGACAGCTCTTCAATCGTGTAGCCCCGGCGGATAGCCTCTGACAGGTAGAAAAGCCGATCATCCTGAGCCTTAACGATTTTTTCAACCAAAGCATCATCTGTTACCTCAGCAAGCTCTGCCATTTCATTGTGATAAACACCGATTTCAAGCGAACGGCAGGCTTTGAGAAGGCTTTCTTCAATATTGCGGCCGATTGCCATCACTTCACCGGTTGCTTTCATCTGTGTTCCCAGACGGCGTTCCCCGTGTTCAAATTTATCAAAAGGAAAGCGCGGGATTTTGGCCACCACATAATCAAGAGCGGGCTCAAACATGGCATAGGTCGTACCGGTAACCGGATTGATCATTTCATCAAGCGTCAAACCGACCGCAATTTTTGCAGCCAATTTAGCAATGGGATAGCCGGTTGCTTTGGACGCTAAGGCTGATGATCTGGAAACACGCGGATTAACCTCAATGACATAATATTTAAAGCTGTTTGGATCCAGCGCCAGCTGAACATTGCAGCCCCCTTCGATTTTCAAAGCGCGGATAATGCTGAGGCTGGCATCGCGCAGCATTTGATTTTCAATGTCTGACAGTGTCTGTGTCGGCGCAAAAACAATGGAATCTCCCGTATGAATACCGACAGGATCAAAGTTCTCCATATTACAGACAACCAAGGCATTGTCAGCCGCATCGCGCATGACTTCGTATTCGATTTCCTTAAAACCGGCAATGGAACGCTCAATCAAGCACTGGGTTACCGGTGACAGTTTGAGACCATTTTCGGCAATCTCTCTGAGCTCTGCCTCATCGGCACACATGCCGCCGCCGGTTCCACCTAGGGTAAAGGCCGGACGGACAATGACAGGATAGCCGATTTCACCGGCAAAAGCTACTGCTTCTTCAACACTGTTGACAATATCGGATTCAGGAATTGGCTGTTTTAAATCTTCCATCAGCTGTTTGAAGAGATCACGGTCTTCAGCCTGATCAATAGCAGACAGCTTGGTCCCTAAGAGCTCAACACCCAGTTCATCCAAAATACCGGCTCTGGACAGCTCCATAGCCATATTGAGGCCTGTCTGTCCGCCTAGGGTTGGCAGCAGAGCATCAGGCCGCTCTTTTCTCAGAATACGTGTCACAAATTCGATGGTTATAGGCTCGATATAAACACTGTCTGCAATTTCCTTATCCGTCATAATCGTGGCCGGATTGGAATTGACAAGCACAACACTGTAGCCTTCTTCTTTGAGAGCAAGGCAGGCCTGTGTCCCTGCATAGTCAAATTCCGCAGCCTGACCGATAATAATCGGACCGGAACCGATAACCATGATTTTCTTTATATCTGTACGTTTTGGCATTTAGTTCTCCTATTTGCTAGCTCTCTGGTTAACATTAAATAATCATTCTTGATGTGAAAAGCGCTTCCAGCAGTAAATCTCTTCATTCACTCGGAGCATGGTTTCTTAGCCGCCTTTTAACTTTTAGCATCTTGCTGAAAGGCATCAATCATTTCTAAAAATTCATCAAAGAGGTAAGAGGCATCGTGCGGCCCCGGCGCAGCATCCGGATGGTATTGAACCGAAAAAGCCGGATAACGGCGGTGGCGTACCCCTTCAATGGATTTATCATTAATTTCTTCATGTGTGATGATTAAGTCTTCCGGCAGGCTTTCGCGTTCGACCGCATAACCGTGGTTCTGACTGGTAAAATCAATCCGGCCTGTGGCAATTTCACGTACCGCATGGTTAAAGCCGCGGTGACCGAATTTCATCTTATAAGCCGTCGCGCCATTAGCCAGACTAAAGAGCTGATGGCCCATACAGATACCAAAAATCGGAATCTTCCCCTGAACTCCCCGAATCATATCCAAGGCTTCCGGAACATCTTGGGGATTGCCGGGACCGTTAGAAAGCATAACTCCGTCCGGATTCAGATTGAGAATTTCCTCTGCAGTTGTATCATAAGGCACAACAGTCACGTTGCAGCTGCGCTTTGAAAACTCACGCAAGATGGAATGTTTGAGCCCAAAGTCAACGAGAACAATGTTTTTACCGATACCCGGAGCCGGATAAGCCGCCTTGGTCGATACCTGCTCAATATTATTTGTCGGCAGCACAGTGGCCCGCAGCTGATCCTGCAGGTGGCTTAATTCGTCTCCGCCGTTGGTCAGTGTCGCCTTCATTGTTCCATGATGGCGGATAATCTTGGTCAGAGCACGGGTATCAATGCCTGAGATACCCGGAATATTCTTGGCTTTCAAAAATTCATCCAAAGTCATCTGTTTGCGCCAATTGCTGGCCAGACGGGCATTCTCAGAAACGACTACTCCCTTACAGGTCGGGGTAATACTTTCATAATCATCACGGTTAATCCCATAATTGCCGACCAACGGATAGGTGAAAGTCAAAATTTGCCCGTTATAAGACTGGTCCGTAATAGACTCTTGATAGCCTGTCATGCCGGTATTAAAAACAATTTCTCCTGTTACATCAAGGTCTGCTCCAAAAGCCTGGCCTTCAAAAATTGTTCCGTCTTCTAAAATTAAAAGTCTCTTTCTCATATATGTACCTTTCAGTAAAATCAGCAAGTTCTCACTTTAGTCATTCGCGGCTGCTTAAGTAAAAACGGCTGACTGAAATTTTTATTTATCTTTTTTCAGAATGGTCACAAGATGTTAATCAGGTCTTTCCTTTCAGGATCGCCTCCAAAATAGCCATTCTGACAAAGACCCCATTTTGCATCTGAGCGACAATGCGCGATTTGGGAGCTTCCACCAGACTGTCTGCAATTTCCACGTCACGGTTCACCGGAGCCGGATGCATGATAATAGCAGAGCTTTTCAGCCGATCATAGCGAGCCTTGGTCAAACCATACTGCTCATGGTAGGTCTCTTTAGAAAAGCTTCCGCTGCCGTCATGGCGCTCGTGCTGGACGCGCAGCAGCATGAGGACATCCACCTGATCAACGATATCATCAATAGCAACATAATTGCCGTAAACATCAAACTCAGAAGAATACCACTCTTTGGGACCGGAAAAGTAAATCTGAGCGCCCAAACGCTTAAGAATCTGCATATTGGACTTAGCGACACGAGAGTGGGTAATGTCTCCTGCAATGGCAATCTTGAGATTTTCAAAGCTTCCGAATTCATCATAAATAGTCATCAAATCCAGCAGACACTGGCTGGGATGCTGACCGGAACCGTCCCCGCCGTTAACGATAGAGGTTTGAATAGTCCGGCTGTCAATCAGCTCCTTATAATAGTCATCCTGCGAATGGCGGACAACACAGATATCAACGCCCAGAGCACTCATGGTCAGAATCGTATCATAGAGGGTCTCACCCTTGTTTACAGAGCTGGTCTTAGCATCAAATTCAATAACATCCATCCCCAGCTTTTTCTCTGCCACTTCAAAAGACTTGTGCGTCCGCGTTGATGATTCAAAAAATAAATTTGCCGCAAAGTACTGCCTGTCCAGCGAAAAACGGACTTTTTTTTCTTTGAAAGCCAACCCTCTTTTAATTAAACCGAGCACTTCCTCATTGGATAAAATCTCCATGCTGACCAAATGCTTGAGCGACACAACACCATCAGTAACTATCATCAGAACCTGTCCTTTTCTTAAAGAAATTTCATATAGGCTTGCCTTCTATGCGGACATTAAATGTCTCAAAACACTTTAAAGTTTGCTGTTAATCTTCCTGAGCAAGCAGCAAAACATTGTCTTTGCCATCACTTTCTGTCATATTAACAACAATCTCTTCTGAACCGCTGGTTGGAATATTTTTCCCAACGTAGTCCGCACGGATAGGAAGCTCTCGGTGTCCTCTGTCCACCAAGACTGCCAGACTCACTCGGGACGGACGTCCGAGACTGACGAGATTATCAATGGCAGCACGGATTGTGCGGCCCGTGTAGAGAACGTCATCGACTAAAATCACATCACGGTCAGTAATATCAACCGGCATATTGGTTGTATCTTCCTCGATTTTAATATCATCGCGAAAAGGCTTGATATCAAGTTCGCCCAGCGGCACATCAATTCCTTCAATCTGCTTGAGACGCTCTTGAATGCGGCGGGCAATAAAAACACCGCGCGTCTTGATACCCGCCAGTACAATCGTATCGAGACTCTTATTGCGCTCAATAATTTCGTAGGTGATGCGTGTAATAGCACGCTTCATAGTGACACCGTCAACAATTTCTTTTGTTTTCATAGAATGCCTTTCTGTAAAAAATAAGAAAAAATCTCCTCATACAAGGAGATTTCACGAAATATAAGTACAGTTTCCCCTGCACTTTTTTTCTTACCGGCTCCTTGCCTGCCTCACGGGACAGTGTTAAAGGAATATTCATTTCATTCATTATAACATACTGCTTATATTTTTCAAGAGTCAGCTGTTTTTTATTGGTAAGAATCACTCAGCCAAGACCGAATAATTTTGATAAAATGGTCATCAAACCCAAACTATAGGCAAGAATGGCTGCCGGCTTGCCCAATAGGATAATGGTTATAAACTGTTTGTAACTCATGCTGGTCGTTCCGGCCAGATAACAGAGCAAATCATCAGGCGCAATCGGAAGAAAGATGGCCCAGGCAAAATATTTAGCAAATTTACTGTCCGAGTTGGTCCGATGTTCATAGCTTTCAAGCAGCTTAGGACTGAAGAAGGCCTCCAAAGCAGGCCGCCCAAACCGTTTGGCAATATGAAAGCCCAAAACAGAACCGGTGCAAATACCAATGTAATTCCAAATAAAGCCCCAAAAAGGACCAAAAATAACAACACCTGCTAAAGTGGAAACACCGCCCGGCAAAATAGGAATGGCTACCTGAATAATTTGCAGCAAAATAAAAATCAAGGGGCTCCAAGTGCCGTAACCTTTCATGGCAGCACGCAATTTTTGAACATCTGTCAGGTAGCCCTTATTGTAGAGATGAACAGTCAAAAAGATTAATGCTAAAATCACCAGCCAGGTAACTAAGCGCAAAACTATACGAACGTACTTTAGCTTTGTTTCTGTTTTTAAAGGATTGGATTTCTTCATGTCCCTATTTTAACAAAAAGTCAAAAAATATACCGCAATAAATTGTCAGCAAAAAACAAGGCAGAATCCAGAATCTGTCGGATTTTGCCCTGCTTTTTAGCTTAAATATTAAAAAAATTCTCTCAATGATGGCGCAGCTGATCTAAGGTCTCTTGGAAAACTGCTGGCACTTCTGCAGAAAAGCGCATCAACCGGCCTGTAACAGGATGGGTAAAGGCTAAGGTCTCAGCATGAAGAAACTGTCCTTGTCCTTTGAGGGTTTTCTTTGGTGCATAAAGCGGATCTCCGGCAACCGGATGCCCGATATAGGCCATATGAACGCGAATCTGATGCGTTCTTCCGGTCTCTAAAGTCAGCCTGACCAAAGTGTAATCATCAAAGCGCTCCACAACCTGAAAATGTGTGAGAGCAGGCTTACCTTTTGCCGTTACAGCCTGCTTTTTACGATCCTTGTCGCTGCGGCCGATCGGTGCCTCAATGATCCCGCGGTCATTAGGCAGACTGCCGTGCACAATGGCCAGATACTGACGCAATGATTTCTTTTCCTTTAGTTCATCCGCCAGAAACTGATGGGCTTGATCATTTTTAGCGATCATCAAAAGTCCCGAAGTATCCTTATCAATGCGATGAACGATACCCGGTCTTACCACACCGTTAATGGTGGACAGGTCTTTAATGTGAAAAAGCAAAGCATTAACCAGCGTTCCTGAAGGATGGCCGGCTGAAGGGTGAACCACCATCCCTTGGGGTTTATTGATAACGGCTACATCAGCATCTTCGTAGATAATATCAAGCGGCAAATCCTGCGGCGGACAGTCCAGTATTTCTTCCTGCGGCAGTTCATAAGTAACCACGTCTCCTGCCTTAACCGCATATTTGGCCTTTTGAGCTCTGCCATTAACCAAAACAAGCCCCGCCTTAATCTGTTCACCGGCTTGGCTGCGGGACAGTTCTGTCAAATCTGCCAGCGCCTTATCTAAGCGCGTTCCTGCTTCTTTAATGCGAATCTCCATTTTTTTCTTCTCTCCATAGGGCAACAATCAACAGCAGCACTCCGATACTCAAATATGTATCTGCTGCATTAAATATTGCAAAATCAACAAAATCAAGATGAACCATATCCACAACATAGCCCAGCCGCAAGCGGTCAATGAAATTGCCTATACCGCCGGAAATAATCAAAATCAAACCGGCCAAAAGCCAGACATTGTCAGACTGTATAAATCTGATAAGGTAATAGCCTGCTGCTCCCAGCACCACTATGGTAATAATCGTAAAAAACCACTGCTGATTTTCTAAAATCGAAAAGGCGGCTCCGGTGTTTTTCAAATAAGTAAGACTGACCACGTTGGGAATCACATTGACGATTTGACCCAAAGCTATTGACTTGACAACCCACATTTTGCTGAGCTGATCCAAGCCAACCAAAAGAAGAATGATAAAAGGCAGTAATAGTTTTCTCATAGGTTCTCCTTAAGGCTTATAGGTTTCAAAATAATTAAACATAACATTGATAAACTTCAGAGCACACGTTGATAAGGCTGTGCTGCTGCGTCTGACGTAAACCATGCGGTTGTCCAGCTTATCATCCAAAGGAATAACTGTAATGCCGTTAACACTGCGGCTGTCTAAAAATCCTGAGCCGGTTGCATAGGCGTCCGTCCGCTCCAAAATTCCATTGAGGGTTGCCCGGTCGGTAACATTGTAAATCAAGGAACTGCCAGTGGTATCAACCAGATTTTCAGAATAATAAAGGTATTCATCCTTTTCCTGAGTGAAACGAACCGTCTCAAGCCCTTCTAAGTCTTCCATGGTTAAGAGCTCCTTTTGAGACAGAGGATGGTTTTGGCGCAGATAAATATGCGTCTTAAAAGGAATCATTTCGACAAATTCCAGACCCAGCTTATCCATTTTCTGCAAAATACCCTTGCGATTCTGCTGGTTCATATAAATAATGCCGATTTCACTGTGACCCTCTGATACCTCATCCAAAATCTGAGCCGTTGTCGTTTCAAAAATTCGAAAGTCTTTATATTCCGGGTACTGCTTGGAAAAACTGGTCAGCAGAGGCGGCAGAAAGTCATAGTGCTGACTGGCTACCGAAAATTGATTATTGACACTGTCAGGCTTAGCATAGCGCTTTTCAAAAGAATCAAAGCTTTTAACGACCTCCAGTGACTTTTCATAAAAAGTCAGTCCCTGACTGGTTAAAACAGCTCCAGTCGTCGTGCGTGTAAAAATTTTAAAGCCCAGCTCCTGCTCCAAATCTTTGACAGCTACAGACAGACTGGGCTGACTGACAAAAAGCTTGGCAGCTGCTTCGCGAAAGGTGCCGCTGTTCGCAATAGCCACCACATACCGTAATTGCTGAATATTCATGATACTTCTTTCTTTTTTTAACTGCTGTTTCTATTATACAATAAAAATCACACTTTACACGTGATTTTCGCTTATTATCTTTGTTGGACAGACACTCACTGTTTTCCGGCACGTCGGCCACCTGGCTTTGCTGCTGCCGGCTTCAAATACCCAAGGATAAAAAAGAAGAGGGCAGCCTAAAAAGTAACTGCAAATACAGTTTTTTGACAAATAAGCGTCATCATCTCAGCAGCATTACAGATAGCTATCATTTACAGTCATTAAGAAGCAAAGCCTACGCAGCGTGCTATAATAAAGGTGTCGTCCAGCACTTTGCTTTAAAAGAAAAGAGGTTTTTATGATAAGACAAACTTACTTTAGACCGTATAAGGGAAAAATTAAGAAACACGGAACCTTCATCATGAGCGCAGCAGCAGTTCTTCTGGGCTCCTTAGCCGCTCCGGTTTTAGCTGAAGAGAAGGCTCCTGCACAAAACGGAGCGGCTGTCAGCCAAACGAGCGAAGCGGTTTCTGAGCCTGCTTCCGCTTACTATTCAAGTTCTGATTCAATTGAAGATTCAACGTCAGATGAAACTTCCGTTTCTGACCAAACAAGCGAGACTCAGCCGTCAACTGCCTTTCAGGGGGACCTGCAAGAGCAAGAAACTGTCACCACAGCAGAAACAACAGCTGCAGGCAGTGAAACACAAAAGCCTTCTGCCTCAGAAAAGAATCAAGTTTCTCAAGAACAAACGTCTGCTTCTTCTCAGCCGCAAACAGCTGAAAAAACAAGGCAGACATCTGCTGAAACAAGAGGCTTTGTCACTAGAGATGACGGGAAAACCTATTATCTCGATCAAGAAGGCCAGCAGCTTACAGGCTTTCAAACGATTGATGGTAAGACCTATTATTTTTCAGCAGACGGAAGCCTGCAAAAGGATCGGCTCATTACTGTAAACAATGACGTCTACTATATTGATTCACAGGGGCAGCCCGCTGTCAGTCAATTTATTAACAAAGCAGGCAGCTTCTATTATCTTGACGAAGACGGAAAAGCTCTGACAGGCTGGCAGACGGTCGACGGCAAACAGCTTTACTTCGCTGAAAAAAACAGCCCTCGAACGGGCGCTCAGTACAAGGGCAGCATATACACGATAGATGGTGACAAGTATTATTTTGATCAAGACAGCGGAGAACTCTGGACCAACCGTTTTGTCAATTATATTGGTGACTGGTATTATCTTGACGATCAAGGAAAGGTTCTCACAGGCTATCAAACCATCAATCAGCAAAGCTACTATTTTGATAAAGAAGGCAGACAGCTAAAAGGCATCGGTTATGACGATGACGGTCAGCTCATCTTGACCGACCGTCAAAGCGGGCTCCTGCTCAATGATAAAATAGAAAACAATCAATTCTATCAAAATGAGTCTAACTGGTACTACCTTGATGGCAGCAATCAGCTTGCCACAGGCTGGCAAACCATCAACGGACAACGACTTTATTTCAACAGTGATGGCAGCCAAGTTAAGGGAACTATGCTGGTTCTGAACGGCAAAAAATATTATTTTGATCCGGACAGCGGAGACCTCTGGACCAACCGCTTCGTCAGCCAAAAACAATACAGCGACCGCTACAGCAGCGACTATGATGTGTGGTATTATTTAGGCGATGACGGTGCCGCTGTTTCAGGATGGCAGACGATTGATAACAAGCAGCTTTACTTCTATTCTGACGGCAGTCAGGCCAAAGGACGCTTGATTCAGGACAAGGGTAAATTTTATTACCTTGATCCGGACAGCGGAGAACTCTGGACCAATCGTTTTGTTCACATCACACCGTCTAACAATTACTATTATCAGCCTGTTTTCAGCGGATGGCTTTACTTAGGAGCAGACGGCGCAGCTGTTTCAGGATGGCAGATGATCGATGGCAAACAGCTTTATTTTCAGCCATCCTATAACAGCAAACTGGGCTATTCACATCAAGAAAGCGGACAAATTAAAGGAGAGCTTTTTGAAATTGACGGCAGCCTCTACTATTTTGATCCGGACACTGGCGAAAAATGGACTGACCGCACCTTAGACTATAATGGCAAAACCTATCAGCTTGATTCTGAGGGCAAGGCCACTCTCTGGCAGCCTTAATAATCCATAAAGCAAAGGACAAACAAAAGGGGGCGAGCAAGAACCAAAAATTAAAATTTTCAGGTTCTTGCCCGCCTCCGTACAGTTGACTAGGTCGGTCGCTATCGCTTGCCCTATAAGGGATAAGAACAGCAAGCAGTGGTTCATTGGTGCTAAAGTACCTAAGAACTGTGCAGGGGTAAGACTAAGTTGGGGTAGCCAACAAGTCTTACTTCCAACCACTGCGTTAAGAGTTGCTTTTAAAGCATGAGAGCTGAGCGAAAATTCGCCCAGCCCTCTTTTTTATTTATTTTGCGATTGGGTAAACAGAAACTTGTTTTTTATCGCGGCCTTTACGTTCGAAACGTACCACACCTTCAACCTTGGCAAAGAGTGTATCATCTCCGCCGCGGCCTACATTAACTCCGGGATGGATATGAGTTCCGCGTTGACGGTAAAGGATTGAACCGCCTGAAACAGTTTGACCGTCGGCAGCTTTAGCACCGAGGCGTTTACTTTCTGAATCACGTCCGTTTGATGTAGAACCGCCACCTTTTTTGTGGGCGAAAAGCTGCAAGTTAGCAAGATTCATTTTTAACATAATGTTGTATCCTCTTTTCAATTAATTTTCGATGATCCTGACGGATACAAATTCGGATGAATTTTCCGCCAAATTAGTCATGCCTAAGAGAAAGCTGTCAAACAAAAGCTGTACTTTCTCATCTCTTTTGTGCGTTACATGTGAAAGATCAACCTTCATGTAACCACCATCAATTTCATTTACATCTAAAGCGGCCTTGCAGTCTGCCAGAGCTTCAAGCGAATTAACAAAATTCATCGCCAGAGCCGAAACAGCTGCACAGACAATATCAAAGCCATATTCACCGCTGCCGGCATGTCCGGTCAGCTGAATGCTTTCCGGCAAACCGTCATGACGAATAAAGGTTGCTTGAATCATAGAGCGAATGATTAAGCGTTGATAGCGCTGATAACAACTTTTGTATAAGGCTGACGGTGACCTTGTTTGCGGTGGCTGCCTTTTTTAGGTTTGTATTTGAAAGTAACAACTTTCTTTTGCTTACCTTGCTTTTCAGCAGTACCAACAACCGTAGCTCCTTCAACAATCGGAGTACCGACAACCGTTTTGTCGCCGCCGACAAGAACAACTTCGTTAAATGTTACTTCTGATCCAGCTTCAACATCAAGCTTTTCAACGTAGATTGCTTGCCCTACTTCAACTTTAACTTGTTTTCCGCCAGTTTTAATAATTGCGTATGTGCTCATTATGCACCTCCTATAGAATATTGTTTGAGGGCTTCCCTCATGTGAAGACTCGCCTTGCACCGTGAGTACGAAACTGCTTGGAACGGTGTTCGTGCGGTTGCACAGGATGTGCATTTAGTCAACTTTTATATTGTAACATGTTTATCTTTTCATTTCAAGCAAATAATCTAAATTATAAGGCATTTTTAGGCAGCTTGTTTTATGGAAATAGAAGCTACCATTTCAAGTCTACCAAATCTGTCATTTCTTTATAGGCCGTATCAGCTTTATCTTTCATCGCGTCATCCAGCTTATTGCGGTATTTGCCGCCCTTGATAAAATCTTCCAAAATCAAAACTCGGTAGTCCTTGTATTCATAGCCTTCAGCACCGACTTCGCCTTTTCCCCAAGACCAGACCATGGTTGGATGGGCTTTAACCGTTTTGATAGCTGTCTTACCTGCTTTTTTCTCAAACGTAACATCCATAAGCAGCCCGCGTTCTGTCCAATAATTTTGCAGATTTTCATAGGACTGATTAGAGATGAAATTGCCCATAGAATAAATGATGAACTTTTTTTCTCCGTCTTTTTTCAGGGTTTCAGAAGGCTCTGCTACATGCGGATGACCTCCGAAAATAACATCTGCTCCCCATTTAACCATCTTGTGGTAGAGCGTTTTTTGCTCAGCCGTCGGCTCAAGAGCATATTCCGTTCCCATCTGCGGCATAGCAATGGTAACATCTGCTTTCTTTTCAGCTTCTTTAAGCTCCGCCTTGATTTTCTTTTGATTGAGATTGGAAAGATGAGCTGCCCGCTCTTTTTTCGTCAGGTTGGCTTCCATACCGTTATAGCCGTAAGCATAACCCAAAATAGCTATTTTGATGCCGTTGACAGTTTTAATCAGAAATGTCTCTTTTGCTCGGTTTTTCTTGTAAATACCAATGGTACCCAGTCCCAAATCATTAAAAGTTTTTACCGTATTCAAGGCACCGGACAGCTGAGAATCAAGAATATGGTTGTGAGCTAAATCGACAACATCATAGCCTGTATCTTTCATAGACTTGGCAGCAGCCGGCGGCGCATTAAACAAAGGATATCCGCTCAAAGGAAAGTCCGGACTGATGGTCCCTTCAAAATCTCCAATGGCAAGATCAGCCTTAGAAATCCACTTTTTAGCATATTTAAAATAAGGATTGAAATCGTAAGAACCATCACTTTTTCGGGCACTCGTATAAAGGATATCATGATAGAGAATGTCGCCGTTTGCCACAACACGAGCCGTTTTAACGCTGTCATCCGTGCTTTTTGCCATCTCATTCGTATCTTTATCCATAAAATGATAAATCAGCAGCAGGATCAGCAAGAAGCTGAAACAAACTGTCAAAACAAGGGTTTCTTCCTTTTTGCGGTTCTTTGTAAACTTTTTCTTTTCCATTTCCATCACCCCTCCAGCAAGAGAAAGCGGCTTTCCAGCGGTTTTAGTTTATTATATCATAAATTGTTTCAAGCCAGTAAAGAGGCTAAAATCACAAAAACGGAACACTGTTTTTCTGTTGAATGCTGAAGCGCCTCCCAGTTTATAAATAGTTGCTTAGGTCAGTTATGGAATTTCAGCAGGCGCCTAAACCTAAAAAAGCCGGGATAACTCCGGCCTTGCTGTCCAAACAGCATTACAATAAATCAGCAATCAGATCGTCCACCTCATCCGTTTCTTGCGTCTTAGGTGTTATTTCTGTGACCTTAATGCCGGCTACTGCACGCGCAACCAAACCATCAACGTCCAGTCTGGACTCATACTGTTCCACATTTTTTATCTTGGGATTGGTTTTTGGCCGATCCGGGGCAAAAATGGTACAGCAGTCTTCAAAGGGCTGAATGGAAATGTTAAAGGTATCGATTTTTTCTGCAATATCAATAATTTCCAGCTTATCCATGGTCACAACCGGTCGGATAACAGGCGTAGCTGTTACTGCATTAATGGCCTGCATGGATTCCAAGGTTTGGCTGGCAACCTGACCCAGACTTTCGCCGTTGATGATGACCAATCCTCCCCGCTTCTCACGAATACGATCCGTAATCCGCATCATAAAGCGCCGTGTCAGAGTCATCAGATAAGCCTCCGGTGCTTTGGCTTTAATTTCTTCCTGAATTTCTGTAAAAGGGACTTCGATGAATTGAATATTGCCGCCAAATTTAGTCAGTTTACGAGTAAGATCATGAGCTTTTTTAAGCGCACCCGGGCTGGTGTAGGGAGGACTGGCAAAATGAACAGCCTCAATATCAACACCGCGCTTCAAAGCTAAATAGCCGGCCACCGGTGAATCAATACCTCCCGACAGCATGAGCATGCCCTTGCCAGCAGTACCTACCGGCAGGCCGCCGGCTCCTTTAATATTTTCATAAGACAGGTAAGCGGCCTCCTCGCGGATTTCAACTTTGAGAGTAATATCAGGATTTTTCATCTGAGCCTGTATCTGCGGCAAAGCCTCAAAGACAGCACTGCCCAATACTTGGTTGAGCTCACGGCTGTCAAGCTCAAACTGATGGTCACTCCTCTTGCTTGAAATCTTAAAGGTCAGTCCGTCACGGTAAAGACCGGTCATGATTTCCTGCACCGCTTTTTCCAAGACAGCAACATCTTTTGCAACCTTGTAAGAAGGAGAGAACGCCTGAATACCAAAGATCTGTTTAAGCGATTCGGCCACAGGGTGATAGTCCGTTCCGTTCAAATAAACATGGGCGCGGTCCCGATCCGCTGCCACCTTGGCATCGGGATAAACAGACAGGACATGTTTTATATTTCGTTTTAATTGATTGATGAAACGCATACGGTTTTTGCCCTTGGTAGACAGCTCTCCGTAACGTACCATAATTTCTGAATACTGCATAATATAAAGATACAAAGGTCCTTAAAACAATCACTATTCAGCAAAGCTGCAATTTAACGGCAGCGCTGCCTGAATTATCGACTTTTTAGAACCGTATTCTATTCCTTTCTAAAAATACACCGTTAAAAAACACAGGAAGAAAATACTGATCAGCTTAGTGCACAGAACTCTTTTTTAGATATTCAACATCTCAGCTCTGTGTTTGATTTTTTCCGGCTTTGCATGGTTTAAGCTGGAGGTTACCTGACTTTTTTGGTCTGTTGGTATATCTGCTTAAAAACGGTCAAAAACTGTTCAGCCTGGCTCATATCATTATCATCGTCCAGACTGATCCGAACAGCGGTCTGAGCCAATTTGGCAGGTATGCCCATTGAAATCAGGGTCCCTGCAGGTTTGCCCGCTTTTGATGAGCAGGCACTGGTTGTCGACACATAAATATCATAATCTTCAAAAGCATGCACCAATACCTCACCGCGGACACCCTTAACGCCAAAAGTCAGAATATTAGGCGCAAACTGATCATTTCCTGAAAAAAGGGTAACATCATCATAGCCAGACAAACTGTTTGCAAGAGTCTCTTTGATTGCGTGAAGCTTTTTTTGTGCTGCTGCTTCTTTATCAAGCACCATTCTCAAAGCTTTGGCAGTTGCTGCAATACCGGCCACATTTTCAGTCGTGCTTCTGAGCCCTGCTTCCTGCCCGCCGCCGTTTAAAAGGGGAGAAATCCGCTTGCCCGCTTTTTTATAGACAAAGCCAACCCCACGCACCGAATGAAACTTATGACCGGAAAAAGTGGCAAAATCAACACGGTCAGTCAGATAAACGTCCCTTGCAACCTTACCAACAGCCTGAACAGCATCAACGTGGAAAGAAATGGTCGGCTTATCAGCCAGGAGCTTAGAAATAGCTTCAATCGGCTGAACAGAACCAATTTCATTGTTAACAGCCATGACAGAGACAAGGATTGTCTCAGGTCTGATTAAGTCAGCCAAAGCCTTGACATCAACGAAACCCTTGGCATCAACAGGAGCAAAATCAACTTCAAAGCTCTGACTTTGCAGCCATTTGGCAGATTCTTTGACAGCCGGGTGTTCAATATCAGAAACGATGATGTGTTTGCCATAGTGCTTTTTCTCAAAAGCCACACCTTTAATGACCCAATTATCACCTTCCGTTCCGCCGGACGTGAAAAAAATCTCCTCGGCAGACTTGCCCAAAAGATCTGCAATCTGCTGTCTGGAGGCCTGCAAAATCCGCGTTGCCTGGCTGCCCAAACGGTGCAGGCTGGAGGGATTTCCAAAAACCTTTGCTGCCGCTTCCTCATAGGTTTTGATTACCTCCGGATAAGGAAGCGTAGTCGCTGAATTATCAAAATAAATCATTCTTATCACCTTTTTTAATACAATAGCTACATTATATCATATTTCCTTATACTTCTTTCGAAAATAAGAACGACTTTTTTTATGGCTTTTTTAGGGAAAAAGCGTATAATATTATAAAAAAGGAGGAAACATGGCAAACAATTATTCTCGTCGTCAACAACCTAATAAAAATCCTAAAGGACAAAACCGCAGACGTCCGACTGAACATATCAAAACCGGCTTTTCAGCCCTTCAAAAGACAGTTGCTATTGTCGCTGGGGTTCTGGGTATTATCACAGCCTTGATTACTATCAACAATTACCGCAACAATGCCAACAGCGATAAAAACGATACGACTTCTAAAACCACTATTATCAAAGAAAAAGAAGTCGATAATTCAGATGCAGGCAACAGTGGCAATGCTGATAGTGCTCAGGCCGGCGAAGCTGCTGACAGCAACGCTGCCGGCAACAGTAACAATTCTGCTGCTCAAAATCAAGCGGCAACGACAGTCGCAGACGACAGTGACAGCAATGCTGCTGCTCAAGACCAAGCAGACAGTCAGGCACCGGCAGCTAATAACCAGCAACAAGATCAGCAAAACAACGCTGACAGTGCTGCCAATACTGCTCAATAATTTCAAAAGGCGGGGGAATAACATTTCCTAGCCTTTTTATTTGGTCCAAGCTTTGTCATCTTTTGACCTTGTCCATCAGAGATAATGATATAATAAAATGAATCAAAACTATCAAAGGATAAGATATGAACTATCAGCAAACACTGGAATGGATCCATTCTTTCAAAGCCAATGGACGCAGGCCTGATTTAAAACGGATGGCCTTTCTTCTTGAAAACGTCGGCAATCCTCAGCAAAATCTCTCTGCAGTCCATATCGTCGGCACCAACGGCAAGGGGTCTACTGTCAGCTTCCTCCAGCATATACTGACTGGAGCCGGTTATAAAACAGGAACATTTACGTCCCCTTTTATTACTCATTTCAATGAACGCATCGCAATTAACGGACAGCCCATTTCGGATGACGACCTCACTCACCTGGCTCAAACAGTAAGGCTTCTTGTTGACAAGCTGCAAAACACTTCTTCGCTCGGTCAGCCAACCGAGTTTGAAATCATTACCTTTATGATGTTTGTTTACTTTGGACAGATAAATCCGGTTGACATTGCTCTGATTGAAGCAGGCATTGGAGGACTGCACGACTCTACCAATGTTTTCAAGGCTTTGGCTTTTGTCTGTCCTTCCATCAGCAAAGACCATACAGAAACACTGGGCAACAGCCTGACAGAAATTGCACAGCAAAAACTCGGTGCACTTGACCAAAAAGTCCCTCTCATCTTTGGACCGATGACAGATGAGCTCAAGCCTGTCTTTTACCAAACTGCTCAGCAAATGAAAAGTCCTGCTTATGAATTTGGGAAAGATTTTTCAATTAACGAGAAAGGCAAAACATTTGATTTTAGCAGTAAACTGGCAGCTATTGCCGATATTCGTTTGAAAATGCCGGGCCGCCATCAAAAAATCAATGCCAGTCTGGCTGCCATGACCAGCCTCATTCTTTCTCAAAGATTTCCCAAACTGACGCCGGACGTCATAAAAACGGGACTTCAGTCAGCCTTATGGCTGGGGCGAAGCGAATTGATTGCAGACAATCTGCTGCTTGACGGCGCTCACAATGAAGACAGCATTAAAAAACTAATTCAGCTGCTCGAAGACGAATTTCCTGACAAAACAATTCATATTCTCTTTGCCGGCCTGAAGAGAAAACCGCTGGAAGAGATGCTGAAGCTCCTTGCCTCCTTTAATGTTACACTGACCACTTTCTCTTTTTATGAAGCCCAGCCGCTGCAGGATTACCCTGACGGCTATCCCAAGATAAAAGACTACCGTGCTTGGCTGAAGCAGGCTGAGAAGTCCGATGATCTCTTTGTTGTAACGGGCTCGCTCTATTTCATTTCAGAAGTCAGACATTATCTGCTTAAAAAAACAAGGCTCAGCTGAACCTTGTTTTTATTCTTAGCGCATGGTGACAAACTCTTCAGCCCCTGTCGGATGAATGGCCACCGTATTGTCAAAATCAGCCTTGGTAGCTCCCATTTTAATCGCGACAGCAAAACCTTGAATCATCTCATCTACACCGTAGCCGATGCCGTGCAGACCGACAACTTTTTCATCCGGTCCAACTGTCACCAGTTTCATCTTGCAAGCCTGACGGTGGCTGGTAATTGCTGTATACATGGAAGTGAAGGCTGATCGATAAACTTTTACTTCCTGCTCACCGTATTTAGCCAGAGCAGCTTCTTCTGACAGCCCAACCGAACCGATAGCTGGGTGACTGAAAATAACCGTTGGCACATTATTGTAGTCTAATTTTTCTTTGGGCTTATTGTTAAACAGACGCTCTGACAAACGGCGGCCTGCCGCTACTGCAACAGGGGTCAGCTCCAACTTGCCATTGACATCTCCCAGTGCATAAAGCCCTTCAACATTGGTATTTTCAAATTCATCCGTGGCAATAAAACCTTTTCTATTAAGAGCAACGCCTGTTGCTTCTAAATTAAAGCCTTTGGTGTTTGCCTTACGTCCAATTGCCCAAATCAGCGTGTCAACTGTGTATTCTTCGCCGTTTTCCAAAACCAAAGTCAAACTGCTATCCGCGTTCTTAATGACTTCCTTCGGCACAGCAAAAGTATGCAGTTCAGGACCGTCTTCTTTCATACTGTCAACCAGTGTCTCAACAATCTCCTTATCAAATTTTCGGAGAGGACGGTCACGGCGGACAAAAAGATGCGTCTGACTGCCTAAGGCATGAAGGACACCAGCCAGCTCAACAGCTATATAGCCGGCACCGACAACAGCTGTACGTTTGGGAACGGCATCTAATTCAAAAAAACCATCCGAAGTAATGCCATATTCTTTACCCGGAATGTCAGGAAGAAGAGCGTGTCCGCCCGTCGCAATTAAAATGTGCGGTGCTGTATAGCGTTCTCCTCCTGATTCGACCGTATGACTGTCCACAAAAGTCGCATAGTCATACACACGGTCAACCCCGTTATTGTCAAAACCACGTTCGTAAGAGGCGTGGATGCGGTCAATATAAGCCTGACGATTTTTCTTTAACACTTGAAAATCAAAAGCTTTTTCTCCTATATCAAAGCCGTAGTCTGACGCATAGGTGTTAATCGTGTCCGCAACCTGCGCACCATACCACATGACCTTTTTGGGAACACAGCCAACATTAACACAGGTTCCGCCGACTTCCTTAGCTTCAAAAAGAACAACTTTAGCACCGTGCATTGCAGCACGGTTGGCAGAGGCAATCCCTCCGGAACCGCCGCCGATAACAATATAATCATATTGTTTTGTCATACAAACAACTCCTTGATTTCATAATAGAATTACTGTATCACAAAAAAAATCAGCTGACAATTTTTTGATACTAAAAAACCGGCAGCCTGCTTTTAAACTGTAATCAAGCCCTTATCTGAAACAATCCTGTACTCACGCAAGGCAAGCCCGCCTCTCTCAAACACATACCTTTGCCGATTCAAACAAGTGCTCCTTTTGTGAAAGGCAGTGCTGGTTTTGCTGTTGGTCTTAGTCCGGATAGATGTAGGTAAGACCTCCCAAATAAGAGTCAGTTGGATCAAACCAGCCGCGAAAGTTGGCAATATACTGCTGGTTCTGGTAGTTTGCTTCCTTGACTTGAATGCGGTTATTATTTTCCACATGTGTCACATAAGCAACATGCCCATAGCCGCCGTCATCCCAGCAGGCAATAGCACCAATCTGTGCGTCATTTCCTGTCCTAAAGCCCTTGGCACGCGCAGAGGCTGCCCACTGACCGCCATTGCCCAGCCAATTCGGTGCCCAAGGCGCCAGTTCCTTGACACCCCAAGTACACTGACCGACCGGATAGGTGTTGGTCTCGCTGGTATAGGTTATAATTCTCGGTGCAGCAGTCTCCTTAAGAGGCAAAGGTTCTGCTTTATTAAGCTGCAAATTGGGCAGGATATGGCCTGTTGAGGTCCCGTCTGTGTAATGAATATAAGCGTGAACATTATAACTGCCGCTCTTATTGCCATGTTTTTTCACATCAGCAGTAAGGGAAACCTGTCCGTTTGACACTTGATCTGATTCGTACCAGTACAAATTGGCTTGATCCTCATCTGACCAAACAGCGATACTGATTGAGTTAATAGACTTGGAGTCATCGGTTTCAGCAGCACTGACATCAAAAGTTCCTTTTTCTGGATTATGATTAGGGACAGTTAGTTGCGGATCCTCATAAGCTGCTATCGTTTCCACATTAAAAGCAGACGAGGTCATGCCTTCTAAGTTCCATTCTCCTAAAGGACCGCTCCCATACAGGTGAATCTGATATGCTCCAAGATTAAAATCATGCTTTTTTAAAGTGATTGCCGCCTTAAACGTCCCGTCTGCCTCTTTTTCTGCCCGGTACCACTGAATATCATCCTGTCCGTTTTGCTCACTCCAAACAGGCACATAGACAGCGCTCATATAAGGAGGGACATTGCTGATGACAGCTTCATACCGCGTATCCTTTACCTTATTAATCCGACAGCTGACATTAGCTCGGGGAAGCTGCAAGGTCTGAGCCGCAACAGGCAGCATCTTCCCATCTTGCTTTAGATAGGTATGAATATGGTAAGTTCCGTAATCTTTGTGACCGGCATAATCAGCCAGAGCATACCCGGCAGCATCGGCTTCATACCACTTAAGATCGTCCTGACCATTTTTATCGGACCAAACCGCTGAAACCAGCTGAGCTTCTTTGCTTGGTGTTAATTTGGAAAATATCTGAATACCAGCTTGAGTCAGAGCCAGCTGGGGCTCAGCCAGTGTAATCTCCTGCTTTCCTAAGTCCACACCGTGCCTGCTGCCATCAGTATAGGTCATATACGCATGAACCGCATAACTGCCAGCCTTACTGGCATGATTGGCAGGATCAAAATGGGCGGTTAGCGGATCATTTCCAGTATTATCAGCCGAATACCAGTGCATATCATCCTGTCCGCCTTCTTCCGACCAAACCGCCACATCCAAAGACCGAACAATCTTGCCGTTTGAGGGCTGATTAGCCTCGATATCAAAGGTCCCAAACTGTTTGTTGTAGTGGCTGATTCTTGCCGGAACATCCTTTACATCGGCCGCAGTATAATCCGTCGCAGCCGCCATGCCCAAAATACTCGTTGCCAAAAGTGCCGCTTTAAACTTTTTCACAAAAAATCTCCCTTTTGTTTAATCTCACTTATCTTATTCGAAGAACTGAGATAAAATTTGGGAAGAAAGATGGTTTTTCTAGGAGCGCTTATTGTTTAAAATCATAAAAAATGTTTGTAAGCTACTCCAATTAGTGTTTACTAAGATTAAAATTTTTTATACATACATCTATTAATAATACTGTTTTTCGAATTATCAATTGTCTATAATGATAATAAAAATAAAGGAGGTTAATCTTATGATTAAAAGTAACAAGAAAATGGTTAAACATAGGATTAAAACAGAGGTCAATTTAAATAAATTGGCCTTAACAGGACTAGCTGCAGTAGCTATTGGAACAGCTGCTATATCTTCTGGCGCAATTGTCCGGGCAGATGATGAAACGAGCACACCGCCTATACCTTTAACTTCTGAAGCAGGAACCACTTCTACCAATGCGGTTGTTAACGAAGGAACAGTCACAGAAGAAAAAATAACTGAAGCAAGTAATACGGCAACTAATTCTCAAACAAATAGCACCGCTGCTTCTGATGTTTCAACTCTTGAAACAAGCATTGATGATGTTGCTGAAAATGATGTGACAAATTCAGCAAACACTGTTACTTCATCATCACAAGAGAATCATTCAGAGAAAATCCCAATCAAAACGAATTCAGATTATAACCAGGATGCTTCAGCTATAGAAAAAGATGAGTCTTTAAAAGAAAGCACCTCATCTCTCAATAAAACCGTAGCCTTTCAGGATAATGCCCCTGAACATATCTTGGATAACCAAAATTCTAACAATAAAATTACATTGCCTCAATCGAATACTAAGGCAGTCAATAAAGCAACTGCAAATGCCTACTACAGTCGTGATTACAGCAATGGAGGCTGTGTTTTATGGTGCAATCATCGCGTAAAGGATCTTTTGGGGATAACACTTCCTCCTACAGGGACATCTCCAAGCGGAGTAGCCGGTGCCTCAAACTGGTGGTATACACTTAATTATCCTAAAGGAAACGAACCAGCTAAATACGCCCTTGCAGTTTGGCGCTACACAACAGCAGCTGGATATGAAAACTACGGGCATGTGGCATTTGTTGAGAATATTAACGGAAATACTATAACTATTTCGCAAGGCGGAGTATACGGAGCATCTTGGAATGGATATACGGGTGTATCTTACGGAAATTACTCTAAATCACAAGTGCCTAATATAGCACGAACTTTCTTAGGCTATGTTTATTTAAAAGGAACACCAGCACCAAATATTAAACGTTATAATGTCGACCAGCTGTCTGCTTCAGTGGGACAAACCATTTCAAATGGTGACTATCATATCGTTTTAGCAGCAAATCCAAATTTTGGAATAGATGTGGCCGCTGCCGCTTCTGCTAATGGTACTAATATTCAAACTTATAAAAATATTTCGGATTCCTCACAAATATTTACCGTCTCTTATTTAGGAAATGGGTATTATAAGTTAATTCATAAACACACTAAAAAATCCATGGATGTTACAAGTGCCTCTCGCGACGTTGGTACTAACGTTCAGCTATGGGACTATAATGGCAGTGCGGCTCAGCAGTGGATTTTAAAACAAAACGGTTCTAATAATACCTTTGAAATTATTTCTCGTCAAAGTGGTTTAAGCTTGGATGTTGCTGGAGGAAAAATAGCTAATAACACTAATATTCAAATGTATGAAGCTAACAGTTCTGATAGTCAAAAATTCAGATTCATAGCAGTAGATTCTGATACTAAAAGAACATTAGCCGACGGTGTGTATCACATTGTTTCTGCACTAGATGAAAAAATGGGACTTGATGCAGCTGGAGCTGCGACAGATGATAATACAAATATACAAATTTATCCGAATCTATCAGATCCTAACCAAACTTTTACAGTTAAATATTTAAACAATGGCTACTATTCTATAACAGCCAAAAAATCTGGAAAAGCTTTAGATGCTGTTGGCAATGGCAGCTACAATGGAACTAATGTGGTTATCTACAGTCCCAATAAGTC
Organism: Streptococcus sp. ELY_90; assembly: GCF_058314475.1. NCBI lineage: Bacteria > Bacillati > Bacillota > Bacilli > Lactobacillales > Streptococcaceae > Streptococcus > Streptococcus sp. ELY_90. The sequence continues at coordinate 19,633 of NZ_JBZFUJ010000012.1, read as the reverse complement.
TGAAGCACAGCAATGGATTATCAAAGAAAGTACTGAAAAAGGATTTTTTGAAATTGTATCCAAGCATAAAAACATGCTGCTAGATGTCGCAGGCGGAGCTGCAAAAGCAGGAACTAACGTACAGCTCCATGTGCGAAATGGCAGTTTGGCACAAAAGTGGAAATTTATATCTGCTTAGTAAGCGAATATATATTAAAAATATTTCTATAACTTCGTTAGTTTTTTATGATATAAACACACTTTAAGAAGTGAAGCTCTATAATTTCTGTAGTGGTAAAACTCCCCTTAGAAATTATAGGGCTTTTTTGAATATAACATATCAAAAAGTTCCACAAGATTTATCATGAAAAGGTAATCAACCCAAACCATCATTAGAAAAAAGTTTTACGAAACACTTGCATCTTATCAAAAAATCTCTTAAAAATACAGTATCTCACAATCTCATCAAAATTATTAAGTGTAAGGCTTTTAGGCTTTGAACGTTTGAAAAATCTCAAAATTTTAACATTATAAAAAAGAGAATCAATCTGATTCTCTTTTGTGCTTAGCTATAAGTTACCCACTATAGTTGACAATGAGCCTAATTAATTTAAATATAGCCATATGATTTTAGTAAAAAGAATGTGGTATAGGAAAGTAATACTGCTATTGTTGATACACTCAATATACCCATAAACTTTTTGTTAAGACGTATTTTATCCCAATTTACCAACATCACATATATTAATGATGTTGGAATAAAATATCTGCCTTGTAGACCAATAATTACGGGTGAGTTTACCGGAGTCCAAATTTGGAAAAGAGCTACAAACGTTAATAGAACGTAAAAAATCAGTGCTAGAAGCATTGTTAGTCTTTTTGAAATGGACAGCTGAATTTTATATTGACTGCTGAAACACGCTACCGTAATAACCGCATAGTAAACCCACAATATATTCATTGGTAAGTTTCTGTTTAGAGCTGAGAACTGTCCGCTAAAGCTTCTGAATAAGAACTTATGGTGTTCTACTACTGTATTTTTGATAATACGCAAGAAATTAATTGGATTTTCCAGAATAGCACTTGTCTGCTGACTTGAGCTCGTGAAATCTTGGTACATTATTTCTTGAGATGGAAATAGTTTTCCCCACACATAATAAATACCGACAGCCAAAAAAAACGTTCCTGCTCCATAAATTAATTTATTTTGTAAACTGAGATTGCGTAGCGGAATGATAAAGTACAATAAACCAAATATGATGGTCGTTGGCTTCATCTGAACTAAAGCAATCAAAAGTATTAAGGAACAAATAAACAGCTTTTTATCCAGTTTATCTTCAGTGATAAATTTTGATAATATGGCAATAAACAGAAAACTGCAGGCATTAGTAAATCCGTCACCGCTAGTAGACGAAGCCAGAGCCAAGGCCATTGGATTCAGTCCCAGCAACATAGCAACCCATTTAGAAAATTTGAAATAATAAATTGAAAGGGCTACAACAGCAATATAAAAGAATAAATTGAAAAACCTAGCAAAATAGTAGGTGATGATAATCGACCCTGTAAATATCCTTGCAAATGTTATTCCAATAATTTGCGGAATATACTGAAAGAAAGAATAATTCAGTTGACCTCCCAAACCTATAAAGACTCTTTTGTAAGAACCATATTTTGAAGCACTCAAAACCTTATAATCAAAATGTGCTTTTGGATTATAGATAACTCTAGTAACATCAGCATTTAAATCTGTAATGTCATCCGGTAAATAAAAACCATAATTATCCCAAGATTTAAAGTGATTCTTTTTTAGGTGATGATGTTCTGGAATCACCTTCAATTCAGAGAAAGCATAGGATTTAGAAAAATGGCCAATTTCATCCGGTGCAGTCAGCGGCGGGAAAATAAAGATAAAAAACAAGCCAAAAATAGTAGAAAATAAAATGAATAGAGATAAAGGTTTAAAAATAAGATCTCTTGTTTTTATATATCTGTTTACTTGTCTCATGGCATATCTCACTCTTTATTTCTTTCATAATAATCGTAAATGCTCATTTCATACTGCATACGATTTTGGCGAACCATTGTATCTAGAATAAATCCTGATATAAACGAAAGTGCTGCTAGAATCATAAATCCGGTTGCTAAAATAGCAGATGGCATTTTCTTAATTAAGCCAGTTCTTGCAAATTCACTAATAACTGGAATACCAAAAACTAACCCTAAAATAAAGAAAACCGCTGTAACCAAACTAAAGAAAAGTAAAGGCTTATAATCTTTAAAAAGATTAAAAATCATTCGTAAAACTTTGAACCCATCCGAAAAAGTACTGAGCTTAGATTCACTACCTTCCGGACGGTCTTTGTAAGTAATAGGTACTTCTACCAATTTAAAGCGCTTGTCCAGAGCATGAATGGACATTTCAGTCTCAATTTCAAATCCCGGTGACAACACAGGAAAATTTTTGACGAAAAGGCGGTTAAAACCACGATACCCTGTCATAATATCCTCATAATTTCCTTTATAGAGCTTATTAATGAGGACTTTCACCAAATTATTTCCGAATCCATGAAAACCACGCTTATTTTCCTTGGCATAGGTACCATTTGATAACCGATCGCCAATTGTCATATCTGCTTTGCCAGAACGTAAGGGCTGAAGAAGTTTATTTACCTCTGCAGCTGGATAAGTATCATCCGCATCTACCATGACGTAGTAATCCGCATCAATCTCACGAAACATTGATCGAACAACATTTCCCTTACCTTGACGAGGTTCAAAGCGTACAATTGCTCCTGCTTCTCGCGCTAATTGGTTTGTTCTATCTTTTGAATTATTATCATAGACATAAATATCAGCATTCGGTAAATAATGCTGGAAATCTTCAATAACCTTTTGAATAGTAGCTTCTTCATTGTAAGCTGGCAATAGCACAGCAATTTTTTCTGTCATGGTAATTCCTCATTTCTTTTCATTAGGTACAGTGAAAAAGTCTTTGTGAGATTTAATATAACCTTTCCCAACAGTAACATCATATTGCAATAAGCGTAAGTCATGAGCAATTTCTTTTTGCTCTTTATTACTTATTTTACTTGAAACACTTGCCTTATCAAGGACTTCAGTCAACAGGGCTTGATAAGGTGTTACCTTAGAATTTGTGTGTTTAAGCATTTCTGCTGTGAAATCACTCGAATTGACCAGCGGATAAGTCAATTTTTTCTTTTGCCAATTACTCCAGATAAAATAATCTGTCTGAAAGCGGGTTTTGGAGTTTCCATTAAACGCGCTATCTGGATAAATGCCCGGAAGATGATCCCCATAAAAAACAACTGTAATTTTTTTATTAATTTTTGACAAGGCAGACATAAATGATTGCGTTGACTGATCAGTATGGCTGATAAGGCGGGAGTATTCTGTTAAGTTATCATTTTCTTGGGCTGTAAAACCCTGACCGGCAGCTTTAACATCAACAGGATTTCCTACTGACCAAGGAGCATGGTTTTGCATAGTAATGACGGAAAAGAATTGACTTTGATTTGTATCAATATTTTCCAGAATATTATTATAAACAGTTTCATCACTGACACTAACGCCCTGTCTATCAATGTGTTTAAATTTATCTTTAGAACCATTTAAAAAATATAGTTTATGAAAATTTAATTTTTTATAAACTGTGTAACGATTGTAATTGGTAGCACCTGCTGGGTGCATAACAATGCGATTTTTACTATCAAAAGAGTCACTGATAGATGGAAAGACTGACATATTGGGAACTACTTCTGAATAGAGAGTTGCTACAGAATTTGAAAAGTTATAGAAAGGAAGACCTGTTAAGGTTTGAAATTCCATATTGGCTGTTCCACCTCCATAACCATCTGACTTCATCAGTCCACTGGTCGTCCCGCTTTCGATTCTTTCAATATTAGGGAGAATATCTTTCGTTAGATTTACACCAGAAACACGTTTAGGATTGGCTAAACTCTCACTTAAAACATAAATGATGGTTTGATCTGATAAGTTTTGACTTCTCGTTTTATTAATGACAGCAGCATCTGTCTGATATTTTTCAGCTAGCTTATTAATAGTTTTTTCACTGTAATCTTCTGGTTTTTCCATTACAGATTTCGTTAGCTGTTTTGTCCAAACAAACATTAAAGAACGGTAGCGTGCATTGGTTCCAAAGCCCATCCAAGTGATATTTTGCCAATTATTGAGTTTGGAAATCACGGGAACATCTTTAACAACTTTCCCGTCCTCTTCATTTCTAAAGATGAAAAAGATGGATGAGAAAAAGATAAGCAAAAGAACAAAAAATGAAAGTCGGACACGTTTTTGTTTAATAATTTTTCCTACCAAAACATGGTTTCTAAAAATGAGATAAATAATTATCGGCAGTAAGAAAGCAAGAATAATGTAAAAAATCATCCAACCATCTAAAAAGCTTAAAAGAAGATTAATCTCTCGCAGCCATACAAAATCTGTAACCAATAACGGCTCGCTTCGCATAGAATCCTTGAGGACATTAGCAACAGAAATCAACGTTCCGATAATAATGATGATCAATGTGGTAGGAACATAATGGTTAATTAAGACATAAAGTAAGAAGAAAACAGCTGTAAGAACAAGAATTTGATAAAGTGTAGCGCCTGGGAAGATATAGCGTCCTAATAAATCAGAATCCCCTTTTACACCAAACTGTAAACTGTAATTAAAAATCAAAGCAAAGAGTACACTGCTCATTACAGCTAAAGACAAGCTCGGTCTGTTTTCAATAAGATCTTTTCCTGCACGGATCACAAAATAGGACACTAAAACTAGCCCAGCCATAGACAATAAAAATGCAAAGTTGAAATTACTTAGATATTCACTGAATTGTTTATTGATAATAAAATTTTTTAGCCCGTCACGTAAAATATCACTATAATGCCCATCATTAACAGCGACAGAGGCAAGCAAGCCTGCAAGTAAAAGATTGGAGGTCTGACAGTCCTTGAGTAATTCACCTCTAAGACGTTTAGGCTTCAGGTAGTCAAACAAGGCTTTTATCAAAAAAGCAGAAATAACCAGTGGGATTAGTATGGGTAAAAAGTCAACCTGCCAAAAACCGTTGCCCTCTAAATCCCATAATTCAAATTTCTCATTGTTTAAGTTTCGGGTAATCAGCAAAAAATAAGCAACAATCAAATAGATGGCATAGCCCAAGCTAAGCTTCCCTACAAATTTCCAAGATATGTTGCGTACCAAATCAAAGGCAATAATAGCAAGTGAGATGACGAAAATAACCGGCATAAAGCTGAGATGACTCAGGAAACTCTTGCCTGCTTGGCCTAAATTACCGAGAATACTGTTATTAAGCGTTAAAAAGTTAATGCCAAAGACGGAAAGAAGTAAAAGCGAACCATAGCCCAACTTTAACCAATTAATATTTTTCAGATCGTTTTTCATGATTTTATCTTTTGCAGAGAGCGTTTGATAATATATTTGACTGCCCTGGCCGGTCCGATGAAGATATATTTAAAAGCTCCCTTTATTCCTCCCATATGGTTAAAATCAACAAAGGTATTCGGTGCTGAATTCCCGCGTTCGTTTAACAGTTTATTGTCGATGAATGGTGTCAGATCAACCGGATTCTTAGAGATTCTGAAATCGTAATGCTCATTCCAAGCGATATAAACAAGCAGCCGCTCAATAGCATGCAGGATTGAATTTTGCGGCAAAGGTTCTGAAGGCACGTCTTTATCTGTCAGATCCAAGTCAAAGAGCGGCTTTAAGGCATCGTATTTAAACCAGACAAAGGTTCCGTAACTCATGACAAAGGTCTGAAAGTTTTCAAAATCAATGGTTTTGCTCAGTCCCATTTTCTGCCACAGCTCATTCATCTCCGGTGCGATCAAGTGTTCATTCCAGGCACTAACAATCTTATTGTAGCGGAAGAAAGTCGGGATATCTGCAATGACCAGACCGATTTTAGGATTGCGGACAAACTCCGAAAGAATGGTGTCTGCCGGTTTAATCAGCATGCTGATCAGCTCCGTGCGCCAAGATTCACCGGCCCAGAAGTCGGCTTCCTTGGATTTTTTGGTATGAAAATGACCGACGTAATCATATCGTGACAGCTCTTCTTTTAATTTCAGCATAGGTAGCACATCGCGGCCGATATTGCCTGTCACAAAGAGCTGCGCCTGACTGCCGTGCTGATGCAGGATGTCCTCAATCTCGTCTTTTTTGCTTTCCTGATCTGTTGTAATAAACAAATCATAGGCAAAATGAAAATGTGTGAAGCTGCTCAAAAATTCTTCCAGCAAATCTACGTAAAAAACATGAAGATGAACAGCAATCTTTTGTCCGCTCAAATCAGCAGCAGGTCTTCTTTTAATGTACTTGTGGCCTAACAGATAGCTGAAATCCGGATAATTAATTTCTGACATGTGAGAAACGATGAAATCAATAGGATAAGATGACCGCTTCTCAATATCATTCAAAAGATAAGGTGTTATAGACTGATTGGCGTCAATGGCTTTGACCTTAATAAAAGGAACCTTGTGGTTTAAGACAGCTGTCGGATGATAGTAGGAAAAATCAGCATGCAAAAGCTGGCTGGCATCTTCCTCACGTGTGTCAAAAACCACACCGTATTTAAAACCGGCATCTAAAAGGACAGTTGTCACCTGTGTTTCATAATGAGCAATGACCTCCTGAACATCTTGGTACTCTCTGACATTCTCCCAAAATTCTGTGAAAGCACTGCTATTGATAACGGGCTTTTGGAAAGAAATAAAGTAGCTTTGGATGTGCTCACGAAAGGCTTTGGTTGCACGGTTATTGGTCAGTCCCCAAAAATCCACGGCCTCATCTGCTTCAAATTTCTGATAGACTGCCGCCATATCCCAAAGCGGACCAAAGCAGGTATCATTCATGGTTGTCACGGAATCATAGGTTTTTAACTCATCAAAACCGATAAAAGCCATACCGTCCCGCCAAGCGGCAAAATCAAAACCGGAGTTCTGACGCTGAATAAAATGATCCATCAAATGCTCTTCTCTCAGCCGTTCAAAGTCAGCTGGGGCAAGTTCGCTGTTTGAGATAAACACAATTTTAGAAAACAGCGGCCTTAACTGTGTCAGCTGATAGATGACATGAGAGCTGAGGCGGTTATATTTATTAAAATGGACATACAAAAGCAGACGCTTCATTTCTTTCTCCTGATTAGATTGATAATTTTTGTCGGAATACGCCAGCGGCGGGAATTGATGACCGCATTGTAACGGTTGGTCATTTCATTGAGTTCCTTGTGGTACTGATCCCTGGAAGAGACAGCATCCTGGTAGAGATACTTATAAGACAGGAATTCTTTTAATCCAGTTCTTGCTGATGCCAGTTCTTCTGCTAAGCTGTTAGCAACAAAGTCGGGCTGATCGGGTCTGTCTGCATTGAACCATTCGTAGGTCAGCTGAAATTTTCCGCCTTTATGTTCGGGAATCTCATAGATAATCTGAGGATCAGGAGCTGTAAAATAGTAAGCTTCACCAATCACTTTGGCATTGGTCCAAACCGGCAGCACTTCTGTATCATATTGCCTATCAACCAAAGAAACCCTGCGGTAATAACTTTGAATTTCAGACAAATCAACTCGGATTTTTTGAACATCTTCTGCAAGCGTCAGCTGATGCTTGCCTGAGTGCGCCAGAGGAAAATGCAGACTGTCATCTTCTGAGAAAGCCTGATCCTTGCCGCGGTCCAAATAAATGGTAAGCTGCTGATTGTGCCAGCTGTTCTCACCTTTCTGAGCCAAGGCTTTCTCAAAAGCATTGTGCTCGGGCAGTAAAAATTCTAAAACTTTTTTATAATCACTGTCAGGGTACTTGGCAATATATTCCAGCTGCGTAGCTAACAGTTTGTCAAAGCGCTGTTCTATTTTAGCAGGATCTTTGGTTCTGGAATCGGATTCGGCATCCATTCGGTAAACGGTTGTTGAATCTTTCAAGAAAGCTAGCTTTGTCCTGCGAAACAGCTCCAGCTGAATGTTGAAGGTGTCATCAACCGCATGGCTGTCAATTTGACTGTTGACCTCTAACATCAGCTGCGTCTCCACAAGCCAGGTAGACGCCATGGTCATGCCTTTTAGGGCAAGCATTTTTTCATAAGAATCCATAAATGGAATAACACCGTTTTGCAGGACATCCTTATGAATGACAGTTCCCTTTGGATCCACCATATCAAAGTCCGTATTGGACCACTTGGATTCCGGAGAAGCTTCTAACAGATCGACTTGTTTTTGAAGTTTGCAGCTGTCAGTCCAGTAATCATCACCGTCACATCTGGCAATATATTCTCCCTTAGCTTCTTTGCAAATATCAATCCAGGTTCTCGCGATACCTTTGTTGGTCTCATTAAAGAAAGGCCTAATTTTATCAGGATAGCGCTCGCCATACTGCCGCATAATATCCGGTGACTGATCGGTTGAAGCATCGTCAACGACAATAATTTCAAAAGGAAAATCTGTCTGCTGAGCCAGAAAACTGTCCATAGCTTCCGCTATCCAGTCTCCCTTGTTAAAATTAGTACAAATAATGGAAACCTTCATACGTCTTTCCTATCTTATCCAAATTGCCACTGACCGTTGCGTTGGTAAAGACCGCTGGCTGAATCCAGAGCCGAAAGATCATTTGCTTCAATATCATCACGATGGACAACAATAATCGGTGTCTGTTTCGCATCAGAAAAGGCCAGCATTTGATTATCATCATCGCGAACGGTCACTTCCAATTTCAGTTTAATATCATTCAGATGTGCGATATCACATTCATAGACCACCGATTTATGACCGGCACCCGATGTTTTATAATCCATTGAATTGTCGTTATAGACCCAGATATTGCGGTCAATATCGGTCAATGATAAGGCAATGTAGGTTGGAACATCGTTGAGCACATCATAAGAAATTTCAAACTTAATCTTATTTTTAGGTGTCATCGGATTATCGGACAGGAGCTTAACCGCTAAATTCTCAATGTGTGTGACTTGTTCTTTAGCAGTATCAGCTTCAATTGTCTCACCATTGTCATCAACAACCTTGTCAGTATTGTCAAAACTGTATTGGTTGGCAACATTGAAAGGCTCACCGTAAGCTTTAATCAAACCGTCATCAATCAAGACAGCCTTGTTGCAGTATTTCTTAACTGCTGCCATATCGTGGGTTACAAGGATAGTCGTCTTACCGCTTTCTTTTCTTTCCATAAAGTAGTCATTACATTTGCGCTGGAAAGCTTCATCACCGACGGCCAAGACCTCATCAAGAATCAAAATGTCTCCCTGTGCCTTAATGGCAACTGAAAAGGCTAAGCGAACCTGCATCCCGCTGGAATAGTTTTTAAGCTTTTGGTTCATAAATTCCTTAAGCTCAGCAAATTCCACGATATCATCATACATGGCATCGACTTCTTCCGTTGAAAAGCCCAGCATAGCCCCGTTCATATAGACATTCTCACGACCTGTCAGCTCAGGATTAAAGCCGACTCCCAGCTCAATGAATGAAACCAGCTTCCCGTCAATGCTGACAGTGCCTTGTTCAGGCACATAAATTTGTGAAATGATTTTTAACAGCGTTGATTTGCCCGATCCGTTGCGGCCGACAATTCCAAAGAAATCACCTTTTTCCACTTCAAAATTGATGTCACGCAGAACGTGCTGTTTCTTATAGCCTTTAACGCCTTTAAAACGATTGACCAAAGTCGTGCGCAAGCTGTTTGTCGATTCGACAGGCAGCTTAAAATATTTGCTGACATGGTCAACTTTTACTGCAATATTATTGTCTTTCGTCATTATAAAATCTCCGCAAATCTCTTAGAACTACGATTGAAAACAACTAATCCGATGCCAAAAATGATAAAGGGCAGTACATAAGGAATAGCGTAATACCACCAGTGATTAATCAGCTGCCAGATGGTTAGATTGGCCTTGTCAATCAAAAGATAACGCAGGTCTTGAATCATCTGTGCCAAAGGATTGAGCATGATGATTTTACCAGCCAGCACTCCCTTAGGACCCTGATTAGTGATAAAGGTTAAAGGATAGATAATCGGTGTTGCATACATCCCGGCCTGCAGGATAACTTCCCAGATCTGTCCGATATCCCGAAACTTAACATAGAGAGTTGACAAAAGAAGAGCTACTCCCCAAGCCATGATAAAGAGCTCGAAAAAGAGCGGGATGGAAAAGACAGCATTCCAGCCGATATGAACACCGTTAACCAAGGCAAAAATCAGCACAACAATCAAATTGATGCCGAAGTTAATCAAGGCTCCGCACACCGCTGAAAGAACAATGATCGATTTTGAAAAGTTCAGTTTGCGCAGCAGGTCTCCCCGAGTTACGATAGAGACCATTCCCATGCTGGTCGCTTCCATAAAGAAAGACCAGACGACATTGGCCAGCAAGAGTGCTACAGGAAAGTGAGGCACATCTCCTCCCAAACGCAAAAAGCGGATGAAAACCAAATACATAATCATAAACAGCAGCAAAGGCTTTAAAATTGACCAGAGATAGCCGATGACACTGCCTTGATAGCGCAGTTTAAAGTCTGTTTTAATGAGTTCTTTTAGCAGGATACGATTTTTCTTACTAATCAAGTCCATGATATTCTCCTATGCCTGATAGCCATATTTGCGATAATGGCTATAGCCGATTTTCGTTGTAATTAAAATTTTAAAAATGAAGGTATGAAAAGCTCTGTTTTTAGCAAAGCCGTATTTTTTAAGGTCATGCCGTCTGTGCAGCCACGGCTGATTGAGCAGATTGACATAAGCTGCAACCAAGTCGTTCTTATCCCCAGGCAAATCCAAACCTAATAGGTAGGCAGCCTGTTTTTGACTGGATGTAATCAGCCACCAGTACTTAGCCAGCAGTTTATGGGGCTGCAGCCAGTTTTTAAAACGCTTGGACCAGGTTCTTGCCCCCAGCACATTGCTCTCATGCTGCCGGTACAATTCTGTCGCAGCATCCAAATAAACCAAGTCTCCTAAAGCGGCAGCAATCAATGCTAAGTACCAGTCATGCATGAGAATGCCCTCGCAAACGGTCCATTTCTCAGCCAAGGCATGGTTAAACATGGCTGTACCGCCGGTCACCGTGTTTTCCGTTAATTCCTGAAGCAATGCTGTGTTTGCATGGTGAGACTGCGTTTTGATCATGCTCTCGTGCAGAACCTGCAGCTGCTTATCCACGACCTTCAAATCAGTATAAACCATCAAAGGCTTCTTGCTGTCATATTTTTGAGCTTCTGCCAGAGAGAGCTCCAGTTTATTGGGCAGCCAAATATCATCCTGGTCGCTTAAAAAATAATAATCAGCCTTTTCGTATTTAACCAGCGTATAAAAATTTTTGATAACACCGTAATTAGTACGCTCAGCAGCATTGATAAAATGAATACGCGGATCCTGCTGCGCAAAATCTGCAATAATCTCAGGTGTGTCATCCGTTGAGCCATCATCACGGATCAGCAGATTCCAATCTGTAAAAGTCTGCTGCTGAATGCTTCTAATCTGCTCTGCGATAAACTCCTGACCATTGTAGGCAGACATTACAATATTAACTTTCATGCAAAAACAAGTCCTCGTACTCTCCTACAATTTTTTCCCAGGTATAATGGCGGCGAATAATATCCTTAGCCCTTTGACCATACTCTGAAAAATCCGTCTGTCCGTCCGCCTGTTCAATCAACTGTGCAAGACTGCCTCTGTCTTTCGACCAATAGCAGGCAGCGTCCCGCGCAACCGAGCGATTAAAATCAACACCTAAGACAAGATTCAGATCAGTGTGCGCCAAGGCTTCAAGCAAGCCCGGATTGGTTCCGCCGACCTCATGCCCATGAATATAAGCAAAAGCATGCTCGCGGATATAAGTCAGCAGAGCACGGTCATAGACCGTCCCGACAAACTTAATACGAGAATCCTTATCAAAATCCGTTTTTTGCCGCAGCTCTTCAAAATAGGTGTTTCCTTGATGGTTGCAGATAATGACGAGATCGCGCTTACTTGCCGATGCCATAAATTCGCGGATAGCTGTCTCATAGTTGTTTTCCGGCACGAAACGGCCAACGATTAAATAGTAGCCTTTACTTTTGAGTGCCCATTGTTCATAGAATTTTTGAACTTCAGGAGCATTTTCGTCCAGTCCGGATGGCGACATATCCGTTCCATAAGCAATAAAAGCCGTTTTTGACCAAGGGTAGGTTTGCTTGATATAATCTTCAATCCCGATATTATCTGAAATAACCAGATCAGCCGTCTTTGTCATGCACTTTTCTGCATATTTCAGATAAGACTGCACGGGACGGGACCATTTGGAGCGGCGCCACTCCAATCCATCCGGATTGATATAAAACTGTCCGCCCATTCCTTTAATCTTTCTGGCAAAAGGTGCCATGAAAGCTCCTATTGTATTGCCTAAAACATAAAAAACGGGAGCTGCAATATTTTGGGTTTTAACTAATTTTAAAGCATAGCTGATGGCCATCATGTCATAGGCAATTACTCTGGCAGGCCCCACTTTAGGAGCCTTGATCGTAAAACAATCAACATTCAGATAAGTAAAATGCTTATGGTGGTCAGTTTCACTGAGACAGGCCACATGATAAGTCAAATCCTGCGACTGCCGATGCTTAACTAATTCTTCTACAAAAGTCTCAAAACCGCCGTACTGGGCCGGCAGTCCCCGACTTCCGATGATGAATACATGACGCAAACTCTATTCCCCCATTTTAACAATACAATCCATAGTATTATAGCATATTTCAAAGAATTTTGCGAAAAGAAACAGCAGACTCAAGCCTGCTGTCATTTGCACTATTATAAAGATTTAATTAAGGCGTTTTTTCAGCCTATTTCTTCACATCTTGTCTGTAAAATTCCTGCAGAGCTTCCTGCCAAGTCGGAATGACAAAACCGGTTGCTTTTGCTTTTTTCAGACTCATGGTTGAATTGAGAGGACGTTTAGCTTTGGCAGGGAATTGGCTGGAGTCAACAGGCTTGACCGTAACATCGGTATCCTTAAGAATTTCACGGGCGAAATCATACCAGGTCGTGTCTTCTGCTGCATCGTTTGACAGATGATAATAGCCGAACGCTTTGTGATTTTCAGCCAAATAGGTCATAAATTCAGCTAACGTGCGGGTCCAAGTCGGACGGCCGTGCTGATCGTTGACAACAGTCAGTGTATCATGGGTCTTAGCTAAGTTTTGCATGGTAAAGACAAAGTTTTTCCCATAATTTCCAAAGACCCAAGCAGTACGGATAATATAGAAGTTGCTGACGTATTTTTCCACAGCTTCTTCGCCCAGACGCTTGGTGCGGCCGTACTCCGTTTTTGGATCCGGCTGATCGTCAACTTCCCATTCTTGTCCGACAGGCTTTTGACCGTCAAAGACGTAGTCCGTGGAGATATAAACCAGAGTTGAACCATATTTTTCACAGGCCTTAGCAATGTTTTCAGTTCCTGTCACATTGATAGCGTAATCCAGCTCTTTTCCTTCGTCCTCTGCTGCATCAACAGCCGTATAGGCTGCGCAGTGGTAAACAAGGCTGGGCTGCACCTGTGAAAAAACTTGATCCACTTTTTCTGCATTTGTAATGTCCATTTCTGCGACATCAACAGCCACATAGTCTTCATTACGTTCATCAAGCAGATGGCGTAACTCCGTACCCAACTGACCATTGCTTCCTGTGATTAAAATCATTCGTATTCTCCTTTAATTTAAGATACAAAGGGCGTGAAAAAATCCGTATAAAATAGGAAACGGACGCCGTGTCGCTAAGACACAAGGACCGTTATCTTTTTATTAGGATTTTAGTCTGTGTTCCATTAAAAATGTATTGTATACAAGACCGTTCTTTAAGCCCGGCAGCCTTAACAGCTCTTTTTAAAACGTTTCCTTGATTTTCTGCTGCGGCCAATCACCGAATGCCCAAAGCAATCCGTGCATAGCGGCTCATTTTATCCACCGACCAGGCCGGCGACCAAACCAGCTTAACATCAACATCAAGAACCTCAGGTACATCCTTTAAAACATCGTAAATCTGATCCGTCAGCAAGTCTGCCAAAGGACAGCCCATGGTTGTCAGAGTCATGTCAATTTCGGTATGGCCTGAGTCTTCAAAACGAATGTCATAGATAAGCCCCAAGTTGACAATATCAATTCCTAACTCGGGATCAATAACCATTTCCAAAGCTTCAAGAATTCTGTCTTTGATCTTTGTGACTTCTTCGGGAGTATAGTTTGCTTCTGCCATAGTTCCCTCTCCTTTTAATCTTCAACGAAATCACGCAACTGTTTGCTGCGGCTTGGATGACGCAGCTTGCGCAGTGCCTTAGCTTCAATCTGACGAATCCGTTCACGCGTAACATTAAACACTCTGCCCACATCTTCCAGCGTACGCATCTTGCCGTCATCTAAACCAAAGCGCAGACGCAGAACATTTTCTTCGCGGTCTGTCAGCGTATCAAGCACCTCATCCAATTGCTCGCGCAGCACAACACGTGTTGTGTAATCTACCGGATTTTCAATCACTTCATCTTCAATAAAGTCTCCCAGATGGCTGTCATCCTCTTCGCCGATTGGCGTTTCCAGTGACACGGGTTCCTGAGCGATTTTCAGAATTTCTCTGACCTTATCCGGTGTCATATCCATGCGCTCTGCAATCTGTTCCGGTGTCGGATCCTGACCTAATTCCTGCAAAAGGTTGCGCTGTTCACGCACCAATTTATTAATTGTTTCCACCATGTGAACAGGAATACGGATCGTGCGGGCCTGATCGGCAATGGCGCGTGTGATGGCCTGACGAATCCACCAAGTGGCATAGGTTGAAAATTTAAATCCCTTAGAGTAGTCAAACTTATCAACCGCCTTCATCAAGCCCATATTGCCTTCTTGGATAAGATCCAGAAACTGCATGCCGCGGCCGACATAACGCTTAGCGATAGAAACAACCAGGCGCAGGTTGGCTTCTGCCAAGCGCTGCTTGGCTTCAAGATCACCGTTTTCAACTGCAATGGCCAGCTCTTTTTCTTCTTCATTAGACAAAAGGGGAACAACACCGATTTCTTTTAGATACATCCGTACAGGATCATTGACCTTGGCAGAATTGCTTCCCAGAAGCTCCTCATCGGTCAGCTCCTCAGGCTTGATTTCCTCAACAGCATACTTCGATGAAGGATTGCCGTCTTTGTCAGTGATAGAGATGCCGCCGTCAGTCAAACGTTCCAGCAAATCATCAATCTGCTCAGCCTCGAGTTCAAAAGGGATGACGAGTTTTTCAGTAACTTCATCGTCAATTGCTACCCCTTCTTTTTTATGGTTGCGAATAAAATCCGCCACTTGAACATTAAAGGTACTTGATGTTTTTTTACTACTACTTGCCATTTTTCCTCTATTCCATATTTCTTTTTTGAGCGATGAGAGCTTCTAAGCCCTCAACTGCAGTATCTATGTCACCGTGATTGCTGTTTTCACGGATGGCTTTGCTTTGTTTTTGCAGCTCCTGCTGCTGCAGGTATTTATTTCTCTGGCTTTCCAGCTGCCTGATTTCCCCCTCGGCAATCTCTTCCGGCAGATTTTCCTCTAAAACACGGTAATAGGCATTTTGAAGTTCCTCAGGAAGCTGAGACAAATCATAGGCATTCAGTTCACCCTTGCTTTTTAAAAGCTGGTAGAGTTCCTGCAATTCCGGGGTTTCAAAGGCGAAATCTTCCCGATTGCGAAATTCAATTAACAGATAATCATGGTGAAGAATGCGATGAAAGAGCTGATTTTCAGCCTTAGCCACAGCCGTCAGATGCTTAGTCACAGGCATCTCCACCCTGATTGGCCGGCTGAGAGCCTGCTCGCTTCTTTGTGAACGCGTTTGGAGGCGCTCGTTATTAACCGCTTGTTCTACCTGCTGATAATTAAAGTCCGGCAGACTTTCAGCTACCATATTGATATAGGTATTCTGAGCAGTAATTGAAGGCGAGGCGGCAATAATTTTTGCCATTTTCTCCACATAATCAATCTCCGCCTGCAAATTATCACTATTTTCAGGTTTCAGGTAATGAAGCCAAAATTCAATACTGCTGATCCTTGCCTGTGTCAGCAGTTTTTTCAGATCTTCCGCAGAATTTTCCTTGATAAATTCATCGGGATCCATCTGACCGGGAATTCTGACGATTTCCACTGCCATATCCGACAGAATGGCTAAGGATTTGGCAATGGCATTCTGCCCGGCACTGTCCCCGTCATATGTCAGAATAACTTTTTTAGTGAATTTCTTCAAATGCTTCACATGTTCCGGTGTCAGCGCTGTTCCCATGGAAGCAACAGCATTGCTGATGCCCGCACGATAGGCGGCAATCACATCCATGAAACCTTCCATCAGGTAAATTTCATGTTCCTTTTTTGCGACCGCTTTGGCCTTATCCAGATGATAGAGCTCATAAGACTTGTTGAAAACTGCTGTCGCACGCGTATTCTTATACTTTGCCAGTTTTTTGGCACTGTCGGCCTCTGTCCAAATCCGACCTGAAAAACCGACAATATGACCGAATTCATCCGTCAAAGGAAACATAATGCGGTTCTGGAAGGCATCGTAAACAGTGTTGCTGTCTGACAGATTAAAAAGACCAGAATTAATGATGGTATCTTCATCATATTTTTTCAGCATGGCCTGATAAAGATAATCATGTTCATCCGGAGCTAAACCTATCTTAAAATAATCAATCAGCTCATCTGTCAGTCCCCTTTCATAAAGATACTGCCGAGCTGTTTCACCTATCTTGGTGGTTTTCAAAACAGCCTGATAAAACTTGCTGGCATCGTCATTGATGTTGAAGAACCTTTGATTGGGGTGTTCCTGCCTTGTTTCCTGACTCTTGTCCTGAACCGCAACAGCAATACCGGCGCGGTCGGCCAGCACCTGAACGCTCTCCAGAAAACTAATGTTGCGGTAATCTTCTATAAATTTAAAGACATCGCCTGAACGCCCGCAGCCAAAACAGTGAAAAAACTGTCTGTCCTCAATAACATTAAAGGAGGGCGTCTTTTCTTTGTGGAAGGGACAGAGACCCAAATAATTGCGGCCTGCCCGTGAAAGACTGACAACTTCACCAATCACATCAACAATATTGACGCTGTTTTTAATGTCGTTAATCATTTCCTTATCGATAGCCAGAAATCATCACCTCCACATAAAAATCCCTATTTTAGCGTTGCTTTTCATTATACCATTTTTAAGGCTTTTTGTAAATTAAAGAAGCACAAAAGCACTCTCTTGTTTTGGTCTTTACGACCGGCTTAGAGAGTGCCTTCTTATAATCTTTTCACGGAATCTGTCAGTCTATATCGTTATCGTATACAGTGCCTTTGCGTTCTGTCTTTAGGTGAATGGCTTTAAAGAGCCAGAGTTTGGTTTTTTCATTGACGTTAAGCCGATCAACCAAAGTATTGCTAAACAGATTGTTGTAAATCTTAATCGGTCCTACATCTGAAGAATGCTGGCCAACGCTTCCGCTGTAGGCTTTAATATTGCCTTTGCTGTCGTAATAAGGAACAAAGGAATTATCAGTGATGACAATATTTCTGCTGAGCTGTCTTTCCTTATTGTGACTGCCGTAGTCAGGATCAATGGCTTTAATCAAACCGCCGTCCCATACACCGTTATCACTTGAAGCATCCAGCTGAATAGCCTCAGAATAATAGTCGTGAAGGGAAAGATTAGCATCAATTTGACGGGCATTGACCAGCTCAGGAGCATAACCCGTGAATTGATTGCCTTTAAAAACGGAATTTTGCAGGCCGCCCATGTCAAAAACATGGCTGCCTTTTTTATGAACCATAGTGAAACTGTTGTTCAGAACCCGCCAATGGTCACCGTGGTTAGCCATAACCATAAAATGGTTGCCCTTATCCAAATCACTGGCCTTGATGTTCAGATTGCGCATGGTGAAATTTTTAACCCCGTCAGTTGCTCGAGGTCCGGTCGCCAAGGCAAACCAGTAGGCTGCTCCTTCAACCAGCAGCGTTGTATTGTTGCCCCTGATTTCGGTATCGGAAGCAAGAGTAATGTAATCTTTGGTTGGCGTCTGACTGCCGATTTTGAATTTACCGTCGGGCAGGCTTAAAATGGTGCCGGGATGCTCTTTGGCATAGGCAAAAGCCTGTCTCAGCACTTCATTATTTTGAGCGGCACTGTTTTCAGCTTTTAACTTGACCTCATAAATAGTATCCAGATCCTCTTCCTGAATGTCAGTAACTTTTCCGCCGTCATCAAAGGTAACAGCATATTTATAACCGCCTGCAGCACTGCTGTGGTTGTAAGAAACCTGATCAACTCGGCCGGCTGATGCTTGATAATCCGACAAACTGTGCCCTTTTAAATTCTCCTTGGCAGATGATTTTAGCTTAACAACCTGACCTTGATGGTATTTTGAATTCTTGCTTTTGGTCAGATCTTCTTCCCGAACGTGCTTTATGGTGCGTCCGTTGCCAAACTTAACATCATAGCTGTAGGCTGATTTCTGCTGTGAGGTCTCCGCAGGTTCTACTTTCTTGACTGTTCCGATCCAATTTTGATAATCTGCCAGCTTTTGACTGGAATTGATCTGAACTTTTTCGCCGGAAGCATATTGTGATTTTTGCTCCGCTTCCTTATTGATAAAAGGAAGGGTGAGTCCGACAGGCTTCAGATGCAGGGTTTTGGCCAAAACTCCAAAAGAATTAGTTGCTGCCAGCAGCACAACAGCTGACGAAACAAAAACACTCAAGGCAATAATTTCGCTTTTGCGAACTAGCCCCTTTCGCTTATGTCTTTTCTTTCCCATTGTCTTCCCTTCAGAAAATATATTTTTACAGCATTTCAATTTTACCATATTTTTGTAAAAAGTGAAGTACATCTATTGTCAAATACCATTTTTTCCCGTATAATAAGTAACTAATAATAAGAAAGGAAAAACAAAATGATCAAAGAACTTAAAGAGTTTTTGTTCCGGGGAAGTGTCCTTGAACTTGCTGTAGCCGTTGTTATGGGGGCAGCATTCAATGCTATCATCACATCCTTCGTTTCAGACGTCATCACACCGCTCTTTTTGAACCCTGCCTTAAAAGCTGCAGGCGTCGAAAAGATTGCTGAGCTTTCATGGCACGGTGTTGCTTACGGTAATTTCTTAAGTGCTGTCATTAACTTCTTGATTGTAGGAACAACACTCTTTTTCGTTGTTAAAGCTGCTAATCATGCAATGGCAATTACCAAAAAAGCAGAAGAAGACGCTGCTGAGGGTGAACCGACTGAAGTTGAACTGTTAGCAGACATCAAAGCCCTTTTAGAAAAACAAAACTAAAAACTGCAGGAAGCAATCGCGATCAAACGGTCATTGAGCTGCTTCTCCCTTTTATTGACAACAGCCTAAGTTAGGCTGTTCAGACTGAAGACAAACTTCTTTTTGGGAGTTTGTCTTTTTTGGTGTCTTTTATCTTTGAGATGAAAAACGGGTAAGAAAGCTGAAGCTGTCCAAAATAAAAAGGCCTTCCTGCCATCATTTTTACTAACTTTTTGAGATTTAAACACGCTAAAATCAGCCCAACCTTATCCTCCATTTTGGACTTGCCAATCTCTCTCGTATATCTGAGATTGTG
>NZ_JBZFUJ010000011.1:0-73557 GCF_058314475.1 Streptococcus sp. ELY_90 | reverse complement strand
CCGGTCCTCGGCATAAGGGAAGGCACCCTTGGCTCAACTGGATAGAGTACCTGACTACGAATCAGGCGGTTGCAGGTTCGAATCCTGCAGGGTGCATGGACGAGTGATTGGCTTTAGGCTGATGATTTGTTTTTAGGGGGAAGGAACGGGAAGTAGCTCAGCTTGGTAGAGCACTTGGTTTGGGACCAAGGGGTCGCAGGTTCGAATCCTGTCTTCCCGATATTTGGCGGTGTAGCTCAGCTGGCTAGAGCGTCCGGTTCATACCCGGGAGGTCGGGGGTTCGATCCCCTTCGCCGCTATAGTTATTTATGGGTGTTTTGGACCTTTAGCTCAACTGGTTAGAGCACTCGGCTCATAACCGAGCGGTCGTAGGTTCGAGTCCTACAAGGTCCATATGAATTGCCGTGGAGGATTACCCAAGTCCGGCTGAAGGGAACGGTCTTGAAAACCGTCAGGCGTGTAAAAGCGTGCGTGGGTTCGAATCCCACATCCTCCTTGAGATAAGAGGACGTTAAGAAATCCGGATAAACTGGACAAGCGTGACTAATGCGCAGGGAAGGTATTTTTTTACAGGATTTTAGTCTGATTATAGTTATTATATTATCGCGGGATGGAGCAGTTAGGTAGCTCGTCGGGCTCATAACCCGAAGGTCGTAGGTTCAAATCCTGCTCCCGCAATAAGTCAGGCTCGGTAGCTCAGTTGGTAGAGCAATGGATTGAAGCTCCATGTGTCGGCGGTTCGATTCCGTCTCGCGCCATTTTAGCGGGTGTAGTTTAGTGGTAAAACTACAGCCTTCCAAGCTGTTGTCGCGAGTTCGATTCTCGTCACCCGCTTTTATAGAATAAGCCAAGCAGTAGCTTGGGCGCGTAGCTCAGCTGGTTAGAGCGCACGCCTGATAAGCGTGAGGTCGGTGGTTCGAGTCCACTCGTGCCCATATATATTTGGAGAATTACTCAAGAGGCTGAAGAGGACGGTTTGCTAAATCGTTAGGTCGGGAAACTGGCGCGGGGGTTCGAATCCCCCATTCTCCGTAGTTAAACGAGATTATCTGTTGATATCTCGTTTTATTTATAGCTTGTGTGCGGGTGGTTGAAATGAAAAAAATTAGGTTATCGCGTTTTATTGTTTTTGTTGTTACGGCGTTGCTGGCAATTTCAATAGGACTTTTTTTTATTTTTCAGGATTCTATTGTTATGAAATCTGTGTCTAAACCGGTGAATACTGCGGTTTCCAGTGTTGATGAAATTCTGAATTTACCATTTCAGCTGATCGATGGCACTAAACGGTTATTTAATGCAAATTCGGAAAATAAAACACTAAAGCGTAAGGTAGAACAATTCGAAGGGCAAAAAAGCGAAATAGAAAAGCTGAAAGAAGAAAATACAGCTCTTAGGAAAACGCTGAAAATTAAAAAGTCCTTTCCCGATCAAACAGTTCTGTCTTCTAAAGTTATCGTTCGCTCACCTGTTTCCTGGCTGGATGTTTTAACCATAGATTTAGGAAAAAAAGACGGAGTTAGTAAAAACATGATGGCTCTTTCCAATGGCAGTTTAATTGGGAAAGTTGCACAGATAACCGCTGGCTCAAGTTCTGTAAAGTTACTTTCAAATACTAAAAATATTGATGAAATCCCTGTTAAAATTGCTGCTAAAAAAGGAGATGTTTTTGGTATTTTAACGCATTACGACTCTGAGTCCGGGACCTTTGAAATTACACAGCTGACCTCCTCTCTTAAAGTTCAAAAGGGAGATGCCGTTACAACCAGCGGTTTAGACGGTCAGAGCACAGAAGGAATTTCTGTTGGCAAAGTTGTCTCTGAGGAAGATAATTCCATCAATCTTTCGCGAAAAATCATTGTCAAACCGGCTATTGATCTATCAGATATTTCTCATGTAATCTTGGTAGGTGATTAACATGTCTGTCTTTAAAAATAAACCTTTTGCTGTTTTGTTAGCTTTTCTTCTTTTGCTTTTGGATGGTCATCTTTCCTTATTATCGCGGGCTTTGTTCCACAATCAGTTTATTGTCTCCAGTCATCTTTTGATCCTTTTCTTCTTATTTTATACCATTGTTTTTAATCCTTATTTTGTTTTTATCTTGGCCTTTCTTTTAGGAATCATTTATGACTTTTACTATTTAGGAATCTATAATTTTGGCATCATGACTCTGCTCTTTCCGCTGATAGCAGTCGTTATGATTAAGATCTGGAAGCACATCAGCAGCGAGAGACCCCTGTCGCGTTTCTTGGTTTTCTTTATCCTGATTTTCTTTCTTGATTTTATCAGTATTGCCATAGCCTATTTTTATCAATTGACAGCCTATCCTTTAAATGATTTTGTCACTTATAATCTGGCACCGTCTTTGATTTTCAACATGCTTGCCTTTCTTTTGTCGCAAAAACTATTAGAGAAGACCTATCTTGAAAGGCGTCATTAAAGCTTTTTAAATAAAAATGTAATAATGCCGTAATATATAAAGCGGCTTTTTTTGATATAATAATAAAGTCTTATCGAAAAAGGAGTTATATTTGTAATGAAAAAAAGAATTTTATCTGCAGTTTTAGTTAGTGGTGTGACACTTAGCTCTGCGACAGTGTTGTCATCTGTAAGTGCTGATGATTTTGATTCACAAATTGCGTCGCAAGATGCTAAAATTAATAATTTAAATGCTCAACAGCAAGCAGCGCAAACACAAGTCAATACTATTCAGGGACAAGTCAGTGCCCTGCAGACTCAGCAAGCACAATTACAAGCTGAAAACCAAAGACTTGAAGCACAGTCTGTTGTTTTAGGGAAAGAAATTCAAACTCTTTCAAATAAGATTGTTGCACGTAACGAATCTTTGAAAAAACAAGCTCGCAGCGCTCAAAAGAGCAATGCAGCGACAAGCTATGTTAACGCTATTGTTAATTCAAAATCAGTTTCTGATGCTATCAACCGCGTTTCAGCTATCCGTGAAGTTGTTTCAGCAAATAAAAAAATGCTTAAACAACAAGAACAGGATAAAGCAGCTGTTGAACAAAAGCAACAACAAAATCAAGCAGCAATTAATACTGTTGTAGCTAACCAAGCAGCAATTGTTCAAAATACAAATGCTTTGACAACGCAAAAAGCGCAATTGGAAGCAGCTCAATTAAACTTGCAAGCTGAATTGTCAACTGCACAAAATCAAAAGGCTACTTTGGTTGCTCAAAAAGCAGCAGCTGAAGAAGCAGCTCGTCAGGCAGCAGCAGCTCAAGCGGCGGCTGAGGCTAAAGCAGCAGCAGAAGCTAAAGCTTTACAAGAACAAGCAGCCCAAGCACAGCAGCAAGCGGCAGCAAATCAACAAACACAAGAAGAACAGCCGGCTGCTGATACAAATGCTCAATCAAACAATGAAGCACAAGCTTCACAAGCGCAACCTGCTCAAACACAGGAAACGCAAGAACAAGCAGCTCCAGCAGCACAACAAACAACTGAGTCCGCAGCTCAAGCTTCAGCAGCTAATAATAATGCCGGACAACAAAGCCAAAGTGCTGCGCAAACTCAAACACAAACACAAACTCAACAACAGCAAACTGCTCCAGCTGCAAGCACAGCAGCACCGGCAGCGTCAGCATCCAATACATCTTCTGCAAACACATATCCAGTTGGTCAATGTACTTGGGGTGTTAAATCATTAGCGCCTTGGGTTGGCAATTACTGGGGTAATGGCGGCCAATGGGCAGCCAGTGCAGCAGCAGCAGGGTACAGAGTTGGTTCTACACCTACAGCCGGCGCTGTAGCAGTATGGAATGACGGCGGTTATGGACACGTTGCTTATGTTACAGGTGTTCAAGGCGGTCAAATTCAAGTTCAAGAAGCTAACTATGCTGGAAATCAATCTATCGGTAACTACCGTGGATGGTTCAATCCAGGCAGTGTAAGCTATATCTATCCAAACTAAAAAGCTATGTAAAAAGATAAGATGCGTCTTATCTTTTTATTTTTTGTCAAAATATCCTCGTAAATCTAATTGAAAAATTACGGTAAAAACGTTAAAATGGTAAGGGATTAAAACTTTGGAGGAATTATGTCGTATTCTAATTTAAAATTGTTTGCCCTGTCTTCAAACAAAGAATTAGCAGAAAAAGTAGCCAAGACAATTGGAATCAGTCTTGGAAAATCAACTGTCCGTCAATTTTCTGATGGGGAAATTCAGGTTAACATTGAAGAATCTATTCGCGGGAAGCATGTTTTTATTTTGCAGTCAACCAGTTCACCTGTCAATTACCATTTAATGGAAATCTTAATTATGGTGGATGCTCTTAAACGTGCCAGTGCTGAAACAGTCAGTGTTGTGATGCCTTATTACGGTTATGCCCGTCAAGATCGAAAAGCACGTGCCCGTGAACCAATTACCTCCAAATTAGTTGCCAATATGCTTGCAGTAGCAGGAGTTGACCGTTTGCTGACAGTTGACTTGCATGCTGCGCAAATCCAAGGATTTTTTGATATACCAGTTGATCACTTGATGGGAGCCCCTTTGATTGCTGACTACTTTGTCCGCCGCGGCATGTGCGGCAGTGACTATGTCGTTGTCAGCCCTGACCATGGCGGTGTAACGCGTGCCCGCAAGCTGGCTCAATTCCTCCAAACGCCGATTGCGATTATTGATAAGCGGCGGAATGTCAATAAAATGAATACCAGCGAAGTGATGAATATTATTGGGCATGTTTCGGGAAAAACCTGCATTTTAATTGATGATATGATAGATACGGCGGGAACCATTGCCCATGCTGCAGATGCTCTTGCCGAAGCTGGGGCAACAGCGGTGTATGCTTCCTGCACCCATCCGGTACTGTCAGGCCCTGCTTTAGATAATATTCAGAATTCTGCGATTGAAAAGCTGGTTGTTTTAGATACGATTGATTTACCACAGGAACGTTTGATTGATAAGATTGAGCAAATTTCGATTGCAGACCTCATTTCAGAAGCTATTATTCGTGTACACGAAAAACGGCCGCTTTCGCCTTTGTTTGAATTTACTTATCCACAATAAAAGAAGAATCGCTGTTTAGCGATTTTTTTATGGGGTGAAAAAGCAGATTTTTTGGTGTATAATAATGATAATATATTTGTAAGAGGTGTTTTTATGGATTTGAGTACACGTTTTAATAAGAATTTGGACCGAATTGAAGTTTCTATGATTCGGCAGTTTGATCAGTCGATTTCAGATATTCCGGGGATTTTGAAATTAACTTTGGGTGAACCGGATTTTACAACACCAGAACATATCAAGGAAGCTGCCAAGAAGGCCATTGATGCTGATAAAAGTCACTATACGGGTATGGCAGGACTTTTGGAATTGAGGCAGGCAGCCAGTGCTTTTGTCAAAGAAAAATATCATCTGAACTACAATCCGGATAATGAAGTTTTAGTTACTATTGGTGCCACTGAAGCTCTGTCAGCTGCTTTAACAGCTATCATAGAACCTGGGGATAAGGTTCTTTTGCCGGCGCCTGCTTATCCCGGCTATGAGCCTATTGTCAATTTAGTCGGGGGAGATGTTGTTGAAATTGATACCAGAGCCAATGATTTTGTGCTGACGCCTGAAATGCTTGAAAAAGCCATTGTAGCCGAAGGATCGGCGCTAAAAGCAGTTATTCTTAACTATCCTACAAATCCAACGGGTGTCACCTATTCGCGTCAGCAAATAAAGGATTTGGCTGCGGTTCTTAAAAAATATAATATTTTTGTCATCAGTGATGAAGTTTATGCGGAATTAACTTATACCGATGAAGCACACGTTTCCATTGCGGAATATTTACCGGAACAGACGATTCTGATATCCGGTCTGTCCAAGTCGCATGCAATGACCGGCTGGCGTTTGGGTTTGATTTTTGCTCCGGCTCTTTTAACAGCGCAGTTAATTAAGAGCCACCAGTATTTGGTTACTGCAGCGACTACCAGTGTTCAGTATGCAGCTATCGAAGCTTTGGTAAATGGTAAAAATGATGTCTTGCCAATGAAGGCAGAATATATCAAACGCCGTGATTATATCATGGACAAGATGAAAGAAATGGGCTTTAAAATAATTAAACCTGACGGAGCCTTCTATATTTTTGCTAAAATTCCGGTTGCTGAAGGTCAGGACTCCTTTAAATTTTTGCAGGATTTTGCCAGAGAAAAGGCAGTAGCCTTTATTCCAGGTGTTGCTTTTGGCAAATACGGCGAAGGCTATGTCAGAATTTCTTATGCAGCCAGCATGAAAACGATTAAGGAAGCTATGAAACGCTTGAAAGAATTTATGGAGCAGTATGCAGACTAAGGAAACCAGAGGCTTGGTGCTTTACAATCGCCATTTTCGTGAGAATGATAAATTAGTCAAAATTTTTACGGAAAGTTCAGGCAAGCACATGTTTTTTGTACGTCATGCCGGCAATTCACGACTGTCTTCGGTTATTGAGCCGCTGACGGTGGCTAATTTCATCTTAAAGATTAATGACACAGGACTTTCTTATATAGAGGATTATAAGGAAGTCTCTCTTTTTAAGGAGATTAATGCTGATATCTATAAATTAGCCTATGCCAGCTACCTTGTTGCTTTAGCGGACGCCGCTATTCCGGATGCCAGTTTTGATGCCAGTCTTTTTGCCTTCTTGGTTAAGACACTGGAGTTGATGAATGAGGGACTTGATTATGAGATCCTGGCGAATATCTTTGAAATTCAGATTCTGGAACGTTTTGGCGCTCAGCTCAATTTTCATGAATGCTGTATTTGCCATCGTGTAGGGCTGGCTTTTGATTTTTCCCACCGCTATTCGGGATTGCTGTGCCCTGAACATTATGAGAAAGATGACCATCGCAGCCATTTAGATCCCAATGTGCCTTATTTGCTGGATCGTTTTCAGTCTCTTCGTTTTGAAGATTTGCAAACCATTTCTGTCAAAGCCGATATGAAAAAGAAGCTTCGGACATTTATTGATGGTCTTTACGAAGACTATGTGGGACTTCATTTAAAAAGCAAAAAATTTATTGATGATTTGGATAATTGGGGCAGCGTGATGAAAAAAGATGACTAGCTAATGGGTGACAATCTGGCTCAGTGTCTACGCTCAGACAGATTTGTCATTTTTTTGTAACGTTTAAAGTCCTTTTGTTCATGGTATAATTAAGGATAATTGTAAAAAAAGGAAATCAGAATGAAAAAAATTGCAGTTGATGCTATGGGGGGAGATAATGCTCCTCAGGCTATTATTGAAGGGGTTAATCAAGCCTTAACAGAGTTTTCGGATATTGAAATTCAGCTCTATGGAGATGAAACAAAGATTAAGCCCTACCTTCAGACAAATGAGCGCGTCACCGTTATTCATACGGATGAAAAGATTGATTCGGATGATGAGCCAGCTAAAGCTGTCCGCAAGAAAAAAAAGGCCTCTATGATTTTAGGAGCGCAGGCAGTTAAAGACGGCAAAGCTGACGCTGTGCTTTCTGCAGGAAATACAGGAGCCCTGCTTGCAGCCGGTCTTTTTGTTGTCGGCCGTATTAAAAATATTGACCGTCCGGGTCTCATGTCCACTCTTCCAACAGTCAATGGCCAGGGATTTGATATGCTTGATCTGGGAGCCAACGCTGAAAATACAGCCCGCCATCTGCATCAATACGCTATTTTAGGGTCTTTTTATGCGCAAAATGTCCGCGGCATTGCTAATCCGCGCATCGGCCTGCTCAATAACGGAACTGAGTCGACTAAGGGAGATTCGCTGCGCAAGGAGACTTTTGACCTTTTATCAGCGGATCGGTCGCTTAACTTTGTCGGAAATATTGAAGCGCGTGATTTAATGAACGGTGCTGCTGATGTTGTTGTTGCCGATGGTTTCACGGGAAACGCAGTCCTGAAAGCTATTGAAGGCACAGCACTCGGTATTATGGGGCAGCTGAAAACGTCTATTAAAAAAGGCGGCCTTAGAGCAAAATTAGGAGCCCTTTTACTGAAAACCAGTCTTTATGATTTGAAAAATAATTTAGATTATTCAGGTGCCGGCGGGGCAGTACTTTTCGGACTTAAGGCACCGGTTGTTAAGTGCCATGGCTCAAGTGACGCCAAGTCTGTTTATTACACGGTAAAACAGATTCGCACAATGCTTGAGACTGATGTCGTCGGTCAATTAGTGGGAGAATTTTCTAAAGAGGGGGATCAGCATGACTAACAGCGAGATTTTTGCAAAGCTTTCTGCTCTGATTAAAGAACAGCTGCACGATGAGACATTAGAGGTGACTAAAGCGACCGCTTTTCAGGATGATTTGGGAGTCGATTCGATTGCTCTCGTGGAGTTTATCATTACCTTGGAAGATGAATTTAATCTGGATATTCCTGATGAGGATGTAGAAGATATCCAAACGATGGGAGAATTGACAGATTACCTTGATCAAAGATTTAAAAAATAAAATCGTTCGTTATATGCGAACGATTTTATTTTTATTATGTAACAAAGTTTGTTAAATCTTGAATTATGGGCCTTCGTGTGTTAAAATCTAAGGGAGAACATAGGAAAGGCGAACGATTTAATGACCAGAGAACTTATTTATTCGGGTAAGGCCAAGGATATTTTTGCAACGGAAGACGAAAATGTGATTATTGCACAGTACAGGGATCAAGCAACTGCTTTTAACGGGGTTAAAAAAGAGCAGATCGCAGGCAAGGGACAGTTAAATAATCAGATTTCGTCTTTAATTTTTGAAAAATTAAATGCGGCAGGAATTGCCACTCACTTTATTGAGAAAATTTCAGACACGGAGCAGTTAAATAAAAAAGTTGATATCATTCCGCTTGAAGTGGTTCTTCGTAACTACACTGCAGGTTCTTTTTCCAAACGTTTTGGCGTTGAAGAGGGCATTAAACTGGATGTGCCGATTGTAGAATTTTACTATAAGAATGATGACTTGGATGATCCTTTTATCAATGATGAACATGTCAAATTTCTGGGTGCTGCTGATGATGAAGACATTTCTTATATCAAGGCAGAGACGCGCCGCATTAATGAACTGCTGTCCGGCTGGTTCCAGCAAATCGGTCTAAAACTGATTGACTTTAAATTGGAATTTGGCAAAGACAAAGACGGCAACATTATTTTAGCGGACGAGTTTTCACCGGATAACTGCCGCCTCTGGGATGCACAAGGCCATCACATGGATAAAGATGTCTTCCGCCGCGGGCTGGGTGAGCTGACAGATGTCTATACGGTCGTTTTAGAGAGATTGAAGGGAATCAAGTAGAAAAGTATGGATAAACGTATTTTTGTTGAAAAAAAGCCGGCATTTCGCGTTAAATCGGAGTCTTTGGTCAAGGAGCTGAGCCACAATCTACAGCTAAAAACGCTGTCAGATTTGCGAATTGTACAGGTTTATGATGTTTTTAATTTGTCTGAGGAGCTCTTTGACAGAGCTGAGAAGCACCTTTTTTCGGAACAGGTGACAGATGCTATTTTAACTGAGGAACAGGTGTCTGAAGCTCTTGATAGCTCTGCTTACTTTGCTATTGAGGCGCTTCCCGGTCAGTTTGACCAGCGTGCGGCCAGTTCTCAGGAAGCGCTGTTTCTGCTTGGTGCAGCTGATGATGTGCGGGTTAATACAGCTCAGCTGTATTTGGTGAATCAGACGGTTGAAGCAGCCGAATTGGAAGCAATCAAAAATTACTTACTGAATCCGGTTGATTCACGTTTTACGGATATCAGAGCGGAAATTCAGCCGCAGGAATTTTCCAGTTCTGGTAAAACAATACCAAAGCTTGATTTCTTTAGTACTTATAAGGCGGAAGATTTTGCTGCTTACAAGGCTGAGCAAGGCTTGGCTATGGAAGTGGATGATCTGCTTTTTATCCAAGATTACTTTAAACAGCTGGGCCGGGTACCGACGGAGACAGAGCTCAAGGTATTAGACACTTACTGGTCGGATCACTGCCGGCATACGACATTTGAGACAGAGCTGAAATCTATCGATTTCTCAGCGTCGCAATTCCAATCACAGCTGCAGGCAACCTATGATAAATATCTTGCCATGCGCCATGAATTAGGACGTGATGACAAACCGCAGACACTGATGGATATGGCAACTGTTTTTGGCCGTTATGAGCGCGCAAACGGGCGTCTCGATGATATGGAAGTGTCTGATGAAATCAACGCTTGTTCAGTTGAGATTGAAGTGGATGTTGACGGTGTCAAAGAGCCTTGGCTCTTGATGTTTAAAAATGAAACCCATAATCATCCAACCGAAATCGAGCCTTTTGGCGGTGCGGCAACCTGTATTGGCGGTGCTATCCGTGACCCGCTGTCCGGACGTTCTTATGTTTATCAGGCCATGAGAATTTCAGGAGCGGGCGATATTACAAAGCCGGTAGCAGAGACGCGTCAAGGGAAGCTTCCGCAGCAGGTTATTTCCAAAACAGCAGCGCATGGCTATTCTTCTTATGGCAATCAAATTGGTCTGGCAACAACTTATGTCAAGGAATATTTCCATCCGGGCTTTGTGGCTAAACGAATGGAGCTCGGTGCTGTTGTAGGTGCCGCGCCAAAAGAAAATGTGGTTCGCGAAAAGCCTGTAGCCGGTGATGTTGTCATTCTTTTAGGGGGCAAAACCGGACGTGACGGTATTGGCGGTGCGACTGGCTCTTCTAAAGTTCAAACGGTTGAATCTGTAGAGACAGCAGGTGCGGAAGTACAAAAAGGGAATGCTATTGAAGAGCGCAAGATTCAGCGTCTTTTCCGTAAACCTGAAGTGACAACCTTAATTAAGAAATCTAATGATTTTGGTGCCGGCGGTGTCTGTGTTGCTATCGGCGAATTGGCTGACGGTCTGGAAATTGACTTGGACAAGGTGCCTCTGAAATACGCTGGTCTTAATGGTACGGAAATTGCTATTTCTGAATCCCAAGAACGAATGTCTGTTGTGGTTCGGCCTGAAGATGCTGACCAGTTTATGGCAGAGTGTGCCAAGGAAAATATTGCTGCTGTTGTTGTGGCGGCTGTGACGGGAAAACCAAATCTGGTCATGACTTGGAACGGCGAGACTATTGTTGATATTGAGCGATCCTTCCTTGATACGAATGGGGTGCGCGTGGTTGTTGATGCCAGTGTCGTTGACAGCGGCGTCAAATTGCCTGAAGAGCGAGTAACTTCAGCAGAAACCCTTGAACAAGATACTTTAGCTGTTCTTTCGGATCTCAATCATGCCAGTCAAAAGGGTCTGCAGACCATTTTTGACTCCTCAGTCGGCCGTTCAACGGTAAATCATCCGCTGGGCGGGCGTTACCAAATCACTCCGACAGAAAGTTCTGTGCAAAAGCTTCCCGTTCAAAACGGTATTACTAAGACAGCTTCTGTCATGGCGCAAGGTTATAACCCTTACATTGCAGAGTGGTCACCTTATCACGGTGCTGCTTATGCCGTTATTGAAGCGACAGCTCGCTTGGCTGCAACAGGGGCAAATTGGTCTCGTGCCCGCTTTTCTTATCAGGAATATTTCCAGCGCATGGATAAGCAAGCAGAGCGCTTCGGTCAGCCGGTAGCAGCTCTGCTGGGGTCCATTGAGGCTCAAGCTCAGCTGGGTCTGCCGTCCATTGGCGGTAAGGATTCGATGTCCGGTACTTTTGAAGACCTGACAGTGCCGCCGACATTGGTTGCCTTTGGGGTGACTACGGCAGATGTTGATCATGTGCTTTCACCGGAATTCAAGCAAGCCGGAGAGACAATCTACTATCTTCCGGGGCAGGCGCTTGCTGAGGAAATCGATTTTGCAGCTATTAAAGCTAACTTGACAACCCTGTCAAGCATTCAAAGTAAATATAAGCTGACGGCCGCTGCCGCTGTGAAATACGGCGGTGTGGCAGAAAGCCTTGCGCTTATGAGTTTTGGCAACCATATTGGTGCCGAAGTTGAGTTTGAAAAACTTGACAGTATCTTGACAGCACAATTGGGCGGCTTTCTCTTTACCAGCTCTGAAGATATTTCAGAAGCTGTGAAAATCGGCCAAACCAGCCCTGAGTTTAATCTGACTGTCAATGGCACAGTCCTTGACGGATCGGCTCTTTTAGCGGCTTTTGAAGGCAGGTTGGAAGATGTTTATCCGACCGAATTTGAACAAAGCGCAGCGCTGAAAGAGGTACCGGAGGTTGTTTCTGATACTGTTATTAAGGCAAAAGAAAATGTGGCTGAGCCTTTAGTATACATTCCCGTCTTTCCGGGCACCAATTCTGAGTACGACTCGGCTAAGGCCTTTGAACAGGCAGGAGCAAAGGTTAATCTGGTTCCTTTTGTGACCTTGGATGAAGCAGCCATTGCCCAGTCTGTTGACATCATGGCTGACAATATTGACAAGGCTAATATCATTTTCTTTGCCGGCGGCTTCTCTGCGGCTGATGAGCCGGATGGTTCAGCCAAGTTTATTGTGAATATCCTGCTCAATCAAAAAGTTCGTTCTGCTATTGATCGTTTTATTGATCGCGGCGGTCTGATCATCGGTATTTGTAACGGTTTCCAGGCTCTGGTTAAATCTGGCCTGCTGCCGTATGGCAATTTCGACAATGCAAGTGAGACAAGTCCGACCCTCTTTTATAATGATGCCAACCAACACGTGGCTAAAATGGTTGAAACACGCATTGCCAATACCAATTCGCCGTGGCTGGCAGGTGTTGAAGTTGGTGATATCCATGCTATTGCAGTGTCACATGGTGAAGGGAAGTTTGTTGTGACGGCAGAAGAATTTGCAGAGCTTCGCGACAATGGCCAGATTTGGAGCCAATATGTTGACTTTACCGGCCAGCCGAGCATGGATTCAAAATATAATCCTAACGGCTCTGTCCATGCTATTGAAGGCATTATGAGCAAAAACGGTCAGATTATTGGTAAGATGGGGCACTCAGAACGCTATGAAGACGGTCTTTTCCAAAATATTCCAGGCAGCAAAGACCAAAAACTCTTTGAAAGTGCAGTGAAATATTTTACAGGAAAATAAGACTGACGGAGTGAGCGAAAACAAACTCTGAAAAAGCTGCTTTTGGTCTCAGCAAAGAAAGCGAAAGTGCAAAATTACGATTTGTGTTTTACTTCCTCAGAAATTTTGCTATGTTAAGACTGACTTTCCATGGATTTCTAAAACAGTCCGGCGGACTGTTTTACCTTTCATCCGTGCTGCCTAAGGAAAGGTTTAAAAAATAAAAGGTATATGCAAAAATGACATACGAAATAAAATCTCTTAATGAAGAATGTGGATTGTTCGGTATTTGGGGCCATCCTCAAGCTGCACAAGTGACCTATTTTGGGCTTCACAGTTTACAGCACCGCGGGCAGGAGGGAGCCGGTATTCTATCCAATGATCAAGGCAAGCTCCTGCGTCACCGTGACACAGGTCTGGTATCAGAGGTGTTTAAAGATCCGGCTGACTTAGACAAACTTAAAGGTCAGGCAGCAATTGGGCATGTTCGCTATGCAACTACGGGAGAAGCCTCGATTGACAACATTCAGCCCTTTCATTTCAAATTCTATGACATGGCTTTTGGGCTGGCTCATAATGGCAATCTGACCAACACCAAAACGCTGAAAAGGGAATTGGAGCAAGACGGAGCTATCTTTTCATCATCATCGGACACAGAAATTCTAGCCCATTTGATCCGCCGCAGTCACAAGACTGACTTTGTTGATAAGGTGAAAGAAGCACTCAATAAGGTAAAAGGCGGTTTTGCTTACCTGCTTATGCTGGAAGATAAAATCATTGCCGCTCTGGACCCTAATGGTTTCAGACCGCTTTCCATTGGTCAGACGGCTAACGGAGCGATTGTGGTTTCCAGCGAAACCTGTGCTTTTGAAGTTATTGGTGCCGAGTGGCTGCGTGATTTAAAACCGGGAGAGATTGCCATTATTGATGAATCCGGGGTTCATTATGACAGTTACACAGATGAGACTCAGCTGTCTATCTGCTCCATGGAATATATCTATTTCTCACGTCCTGATTCTGTTATTCACGGAGTGAATGTGCATACCGCTCGGAAAAATACCGGCCGGCGTTTGGCTCAGGAATTTGCACATGAAGCAGATATTGTCGTTGGGGTCCCCAACTCCTCGCTTTCAGCTGCCAGCGGATTTTCCGAAGAATCGGGTTTGCCAAATGAAATGGGTCTGATTAAAAATCAATACACTCAGCGAACCTTTATTCAGCCGACGCAGGAATTGCGCGAGCAGGGGGTTCGTATGAAGCTGTCGGCCGTGTCCAGCATTGTCAAAGGCAAGCGCGTGGTTATGGTAGATGATTCTATTGTCCGCGGGACGACCAGCCGCCGTATTGTCCAGCTGCTGCGGGATGCCGGTGCAGCTGAGGTTCATGTTGCTATTGCCAGTCCGCCGCTTAAGTACCCTTGTTTTTACGGTATTGACATTCAGAGCCGCCGCGAATTGATTGCGGCTAACCATACCGTTGATGAAATCCGGCAGATTATTGGGGCAGACAGTCTGACCTACTTGTCTATTGATGGCTTGATTGAGTCTATCGGGCTGCAAACAGAGGCACCCAATGGCGGTCTTTGTGTGGCTTATTTCGATGGTAAGTATCCGACACCGCTCTATGACTATGAAAAAGCCTATCTTAAGAGTTTAAAGGAAAAAACAAGTTTCTTTATTGATGAAGTGAAGTAGCTTTTGGCATGTTTTAAAAAGCAGAGGACTTTTTTATACAAGCAATACAAATGAAAAGGTAACGATTATGACAGAAAAAAATGCTTATGCAAAATCTGGTGTTGATGTTGAAGCGGGCTATGAAGTTGTTGAACGGATCAAAAAACACGTGGCTCGCACGGAGCGTCTGGGTGTTATGGGAGCACTGGGCGGCTTTGGCGGCATGTTTGATTTGACAGCAACCGATGTTAAAGAGCCTGTTCTTATCTCAGGCACAGACGGTGTCGGAACCAAGCTCATGCTTGCTATCAAGTACGATAAACACGACACGATTGGGCAGGACTGTGTGGCTATGTGTGTCAATGACATCATCGCTGCAGGGGCCGAACCGCTTTACTTCCTTGATTATGTGGCAACCGGTAAAAATGAACCTGCCAAATTGGAACAGGTGGTTGCCGGTGTGGCTGAAGGCTGTGTGCAGGCCGGCGCTGCCCTTATCGGCGGTGAGACGGCTGAAATGCCCGGCATGTACGGCGAGGACGATTACGATTTAGCCGGTTTTGCCGTTGGAATTGCGGAGAAATCACAGATTATTGACGGTTCAAAGGTCAAAGCCGGTGATGTTCTGCTGGGTCTGGCATCAAGCGGTATTCATTCTAACGGTTATTCCTTGGTGCGCCGTGTCTTTGCAGACTATACCGGTGAAGAAGTGCTGCCGGAATTAGAAGGCAAAAAACTCAAAGATGTCCTGCTTGAACCAACTCGGATTTACGTCAAAGCAGTCCTGCCTTTGGTAAAAGAAGGCTTGGTTAATGGGATTGCCCATATCACGGGCGGCGGCTTCGTCGAAAATGTACCGCGAATGTTTGCGGATAATTTGGCCGCTGAAATCGAGGAAGATAAGGTTCCGGTTTTGCCGATTTTCAAGGCTCTTGAAAAATACGGTGAGATTAAACACAAAGAAATGTTTGAAATCTTTAACATGGGGATTGGTCTCATGCTGGCCGTCAGCCCGGAAAACGTGGCGCGTGTCAAAGAACTCTTGGACGAGCCTGTATATGAGCTCGGCCGTATCGTGGAAAAAGCGGGCGCTAGTGTGGTGATAAGATAATGGCAAAAAAAATCGCAGTCTTTGCTTCCGGCAACGGCTCAAATTTTCAGATCATTGCAGAGCAGTTTCCAGTAGCCTTTGTTTTTGCGGATCACAGAGATGCTTATGTACTGGAGCGCGCTAAAAATCTGGGTGTGAAGAGTTATGCCTTTGAACTGAAGGAATTTGACTGCAAAGAAGATTATGAAGCAGCTATCATTGACCTCCTTAGCAAACATGCTATTGATCTGGTGGTGCTGGCTGGCTATATGAAGATTGTTGGGCCGACGCTGCTTTCAGCCTATGAGGGGCGCATTATCAATATCCACCCAGCTTATCTGCCGGAATTTCCAGGTGCTCACGGTATCGAAGATGCTTGGCAGGCGGGTGTTGACCAATCCGGCGTGACCGTCCATTGGGTAGACTCAGGTGTTGATACAGGACAGGTCATCAAACAAGTCCGAGTGCCGCGACTAGCTGACGACACTATCGAAACTTTCGAAGCACGGATACATGAAGCAGAATATCAGCTGTATCCAGAGGTATTGAGAGAGTTGGGAGTGGAGAGAAAGCAGCTGCTATGAAAAGTGTTAAATTAACGAAAATTATTTTTGCTGTTTACCTTTTGATATTGACGTGGGGTATTCTCTTTAAGTTTGAAACGCAGTTGAGGTGGATTCCGTTTTTTGAAAATGAGCGGAGCGTAAACTGGATACCCTTTGCCTCACCTATGGTAGTGAATGGTGATATCGCATTTTCTGAGATGTTGTTTAACACGCTCTGCTTTATCCCCTTCGGTGTAGCCCTGCCTTTGGTCAAAGAAAGTTGGTCTGGTCAAAAGGTGATTCTCGTCGGATTTCTGCTTAGTTTCTGCTATGAAATCCTGCAGTTTATCTTGACCATCGGCAATGCAGATGTGACGGACTTGCTGATGAATACGTCTGGAGTTGTCTGTGGGGTGGGCATTCTCATTCTTCTGCGCAGAATCTTTCCAAGTAAGGTACGTCTACTTGTTAATCTTTTAGGTATCGTTTTAGGAGGTTTAGCACTCTCCATTTTAGCTGGCTTGTTTATTTTAGGAGTTTAATTTCCCTACCGCACAGCTATTTTTATAACAGAAAAGAAAGGAATTGACCCCGTCTGGAAGGCTTAGAAAACAGAAAAATATCGCTCGTCGAGTTTCCTATTTTTCAGTCGCTTTCTGGTCGGACTTGGTATCTTAATTATGACAAAACGTGCACTGATCAGTGTATCTGATAAAGCAGGCATTGTAGACTTTGCCCAAGAATTGACAGCCCTTGGTTGGGAGATTATCTCAACTGGCGGTACAAAAACAGCTCTTGACAATGCAGGGGTAGCAACCATCGCTATTGACGATGTGACAGGTTTTCCGGAGATGATGGATGGCCGTGTCAAGACTCTTCATCCTAACATTCATGGTGGGCTTTTGGCTCGCCGTGACTTAGACAGCCATTTGCAGGCTGCCAAAGATAACAAGATTGAACTCATTGACCTTGTGGTGGTCAACCTCTATCCTTTCAAGGAAACGATTTTAAAGCCTGATGTGACCTATGCGGACGCTGTGGAAAATATCGACATCGGCGGACCATCAATGCTTCGTTCAGCAGCCAAAAACCATGCCAGTGTGACGGTTGTCGTAGATCCGGCTGACTATGCGGCGGTGCTTGATGAACTCAAGGCAGATGGTGAGACAGCTTATGCTACTCGTCAGCGCTTGGCGGCCAAGGTTTACCGCCATACGGCAGCTTACGATGCTTTGATTGCGGACTACTTTACAGCACAGGTTGGTGAGACAAAACCTGAAAAATTAACGCTCACTTACGACCTCAAACAGCCTATGCGTTATGGTGAGAATCCACAGCAAAATGCGGATTTCTATCAGTCAGCTATTCCAACGGCTTATTCCATCGCGTCAGCTAAACAGCTCAATGGTAAGGAGCTGTCCTTCAATAACATTCGTGATGCTGATGCGGCCATTCGCATTATTCGCGACTTCACCAACAAGCCGACGGTCGTTGCTCTCAAGCACATGAACCCTTGCGGTATCGGTCAGGCCGACACGATCGAAGGGGCTTGGGACAATGCTTACGCTGCGGATCCTGTTTCGATTTTTGGCGGGATTGTCGTTCTCAACCGTGAGGTGGATGCAGCTACCGCAGAAAAAATGCACAGCATTTTCTTAGAAATCATCATTGCGCCTTCATACTCAGACGAAGCGCTGGCTATTCTCACGACGAAAAAGAAAAACCTGCGTATCTTGGAACTGCCCTTTGATGCTCAAGCAGAGAGCGAAGCCGAAAAAGAATATACCGGCGTAGTCGGCGGTATGTTGGTGCAAAACCAAGATGTCATCAAGGAAAATCCAGCTGATTGGGAGGTTGTAACCAAGCGCCAACCAGATGCGCGTGAGCAGACAGCCCTTGAATTTGCTTGGAAAGCTATCAAGTATGTCAAATCAAACGGCATCTTGGTGGCTAACGATCGCATGACTCTTGGCGTTGGCCCAGGTCAGACCAACCGTGTCGGTGCCGTTAAGATTGCTCTTGAACACGCAGCGGATCGCCTTGACGGCGCCGTTCTTGCCAGTGACGCCTTCTTCCCATTCGCAGACAATGTGGAAGAAATCGCAGCCGCAGGCATCAAGGCCATTGTCCAGCCCGGTGGCTCCGTCCGTGACCAAGAAGTCATCGAAGCAGCTGACAAATATGGCATTGCCATGGTGTTTACAGGAGTAAGGCATTTTAGACACTGATAATAAAAAGACAAGTCTGGGGCAAAAGTCCAGACTCTTTGGCATTATTCCAGATTGACGCAGTGGTTGATTAGGTTGGTCCTTATCCCTTGCTGTGCAAGTGATAGCGACCAACCTAATCAACTGTGCGGAGGTGGGACAACAAAATCAAAATCGTGATTTTATCACGATTTACTGATTTTTGTCCCACTCCCTTTGGGGGAGAGGAGATTTGTTATGTTAAAATACTTTAGGAAAAATAGCAGAGTTTTACTGTTGCTTATTGCATTAGTTGTCCTTTCCGGGCCGCTATTTTCAATTATCTTATCAGCCATTTCCGGCTTATTGAATACCAACTTGGGAGATTGGCTAAGTTTCTACGGTGCCATGACAGGCATTGTGATTTCATTGGTTGTTATTCATTTTCAGCTCTATCTGGAAAATGAAAAAAATCTCAAAGGGCAGCGGCCAAAGTTGTTTTTAGAATACGATTATCAGGATATCAAACCCGGCTGCCCTATCTATTATCAAGATAAATATTGGTTTGGATTGATTCACCGCAAAGAAAACAGCAAAAAACTGGCGGTACATGCCTTTAAAAATTTTTATTTTGAGGAGGGTAAAAGGGATAAAGCGTTATCCTTTGAAATTCAAAACAACCGTCCTGTCTTTGATCTGCAAATCCAATTTGGCAATCAAGGAAGTTATGTAGCTATCCCAAAGTTAAGCGAGGATCAAAAAATATACGTCGTATCAAAAGAACATCAAGATGCCATTTTTGCTTATTTGTCAAAAAACAATAAAAATGCAAAAGAAACATTCACTCACGTTCCTCCATTATTGAAAATATATTATACTACTACCGCTGATGAAAAAATTTACCAAGAGTATTCTGTAGATACGAATGGTTACTGTAAATTAGTAAAAGAAAAGTATGATGTAAACTATCCAAGTCTATCAGGGAAAGACTATATTTGTGATTACTTCGTGAGATAATCTAGAGAATTAATCTGCGTAAGATACCTTTTGATTTTACTTTAAGCTTTCTGCAAGAAAATTTTAAGGACAGCTTAAGCTAGCGCTCGTATACTATAGTCATCCTAGCAATAGGATTCCAAAACTTTTCTTTTTCATAAATCTCCTAAAAACAGCCCAACTTTTGTTGGGTTGTTTTGTTTTGCTGTCTTTGCTGCCCGTCAAATACGATCTGGACAGCTGCCAAAGGCAGAAATCCCAAAAGATAACAGCTAAAATTGTTCAAAAAAATCGATTCAGAACATGCATTTTATATGACAAATGCAACAAGATATTACAGCAGTAAGATAGTTCTGTTAAGGCGGGCGTTTGTAATGCTATTTAAAAAAATCTATGTTAGGATAATTACTATCTCAAAAAAAGAAAGGGACTATAACATGAAACTCAATAAAAAAATGCTATTACCCTCAACGCTTGCTTTATCTCTTTTTGCTGCCTTTGAAGCCAAAGCAGATGATAAAACAGCCAACTGGGCACCGCGCTCAGTCGAAGAAGTCAAAACAGACTTAGTCAGTCAAGGAAGCCAAACCACTTATACTGTTCAATACGGAGATACCCTCAGTACCATTGCAGATGCCATGTCTGTTGATGTCAATATCTTAGCCAAGGTCAATCAAATCGCCAATATTAATCTGATTTTTCCGGGCACCACCATCACAGTAAACTATGATGCACAGCACAATGCTACAGGAATCACAGTTGAAGGTGCAGACAACAGCGGTGCTTCAGGTCAGTCAGCATCGGTTGATTTTTCTACTAATGAAGTGACTGTCGAAGGTACAACAACTTCCTTAGATGCTGTAGAAACTCCAGCCGCAAGCCAAGCACCGGCTGCTGAAGCCTCAGCACCGGCAGAGCAGGCGGCCGCTCCGGCTCAGCCTGCCGCAAGTTCAGCTCCAAGTACTTCAGACTCTGCAGCTCCGTCAGTACCGGCTCAGACAGATAATACACCAGCTCAGGAAACCGCATCAGTCGCACCAACTGCAGCTCAAACGTCCGCTGCAGAATCTGCTTCAGCACCTGTATCTACCGCACAAACAAACGCTGCAGACACAGCTAATTCAGCGGTACAAGCACAGACACAAGCACCGGCTGCCAACCAAACAGCAACGACGGATACCTCATCTGCTCAAACTTCAACAGCGACAGAAACAGCAGAGCAAACACAAACAAGTGTTGATACCACAGGTCTTCAGCCGTCAGCAGCAAATTTTGCGAACAAGGTAGCAAGTACTTATGGTGTTACTGATATCGGCGGTGTCCGTGAAGGAGACAGCGGCGACCATGGTACAGGCAATGCTGTTGATGTTATGGTTTATGATGATACTAATCTGGGTCAGCAAATTGCCGATTATGCCACTTCAACCATGGCGGAAAATAACATCTCTTATGTGATTTATCAGCAAAAATTCTATGGACCGACAGATAACGTTTACGGCGCTGCCAATACTTGGAACCAAATGCCTGACCGCGGCAGCGATACGGCCAACCACATGGATCACGTCCACGTGTCGTTTAATAACTAATTAGCAAGCTTGTATAAACACCTTAGAATCATTCAACGGTGATACTTCTAAAAAAGCTCCTCTTATAAGCGGCCAGTGAAAAGCAACTATTCACTGGATACTGTGAGAGGAGTTTTTTCTATGCTTTAAAATTGATAAATCTATTCTTCTTCCGGATAAGTAATTCCCCATTCTCTGCGCAGCTGAGTCATGATATCCATGACGTCTTGCGTGTAATCCAGATGCATGGTGTTTTCGATACCTGCGACAGCTTTTTCCATATCAGCCACTTCATAGACAAGAGCCTGAGCGGTATCTCCGGCCTCAATCACTTCCTGATGCCCATCCTCGGTATAAGTGATAACAGCCTTTTGTCCGCGCGGATATTCATAAAGTTCGATATACCCCTTATCGTAAGCAATCATTCCGCGTTTAGGCTGCTTGGCATGGAGACTGAGGGTAATTGTCGCCATCTGGCCTTCATCATTGGTTAGAAGGATTCCTGCTTGTTCATCCACACCGGTTGGTGCCAGCTGAACCTGTGAAGCGATCTGCTTCGGACTTGACGCCATAAACCAGCGGACAAAGGACAGCGCATAAACACCGATATCCAACAAAGCGCC
Organism: Streptococcus sp. ELY_90; assembly: GCF_058314475.1. NCBI lineage: Bacteria > Bacillati > Bacillota > Bacilli > Lactobacillales > Streptococcaceae > Streptococcus > Streptococcus sp. ELY_90. The sequence goes on along the minus strand of NZ_JBZFUJ010000011.1, from coordinate 51,931 downwards.
GCCCGCCAAATTACGGCTGAAAAAGCGGTTAGTCATGTCATAATCTTTATAACTGCCAAAGTTCATCTGGATAAGTTTAAGTTCGCCCAGCTGACCGGAATTCACAATATCTGCTAATTTACGGTAAATGGGCATGTGAAAAATCGTCATGGCTTCTGCCAAAACAACCTGGTTTTCTTCAGCCAGCTGAATTGCCTCAGCCAGCTCCTCAGAGTTGAGGGTAATGGACTTTTCACAGAGCACATGCTTACCGTTCGTTAAAGCCTTGCGCAAAAAATTGATATGCGTATTGTGAGGAGTGGAAATGTAGATAATATCAACTTCTGGATCCTCAAAAACATCATCAATTTTGTCGTAGACTTTTTCAATCCCATATTTTTGGGCAAAAGCAATGCCCTTTTCACGCGTTCGGTTAGCAACAGAATAGAGTTTTCTGCCCTGTGTCTCCAAAGCCTGTGCCAATTCATTGGCAATAACGCCTGTCCCCAGCGTTGCCCAGTTGTAGTGTTTTAGCTGATTCATATTAATCTCCCTTTTAACTTGTAATTGTTACGATATCTAATGAATATAGACAAACCTCCTACAATATCAGTGCTCAGTTTGTGACTAATACTATAAGAGGATTATATCAATTAATTCGGGAATTGTAATGTTTTTAGATTTCAGGATAATAATCTAAAATATAATCTTCTGCTTCCTTGCTCCAAATACCATTGGTTTGGGATAGAAGCTGTGCTAATTTTGGATCGTGGCTGCCAGCTTCAGATAAGGCTAGACGGTCAAAGTTTTTATGCGTATAAACGAGTTTCTTGCCTCCGCCGATTTCGGGCTGTGATAAAGTGGTTTCTGCTAGGGCGTTTAAGCCAAGCAGGTGTGTTACAATATTGGCGACAGAGACTTTCTTTTCTTCAATTAATTGAACAGCCTTGCGCATGTCTTCCACATTACCGCCAGATGTGCCTACGTAGTGTGTAAACGAATAATGGATATCATAGAAATTAATGGGGGCAAAGAAATCTTTTTTCTGCGGTCCGGCAAAGAAATTTAAACAGCCGTCTGGGTTTAAAAGCTTTGAGGCCTCCGTTATTAATTGCTCGGAGGGCACCAAAACAAACACATCATCAAAGCCTTCCCCGCCAATTGTTCCCTTCAAACTTTCCGCTTGATTTTCTACTTTCTCTGTGTTTATGAAAATCAGTTTTGTCTTATCAGTGCTTTGATAAAGTTCCTGAGCACGATCAAGCTTCTCTTGATTGATATCTGTTACAATTAAGGTCTTAGGAACACGCGGGCCATGCAAAGCATAGTCAATGGCAAGAAGGCCCATCGGGCCTGTCCCTCCTAAAATAACCATATTTCCGTTTTCTTTAATTCCCATTTGATGATTATAGCTGCCTTCAACCAGATGGTAATTAGCTTCAAAGGCTCCAATAACACACGACAGGGGTTCAACTAAAGAGCCTTCAAAATACGTGTCTCCTTCATATATGATTAAACATCCTTGTTCCATAACATCTTTATCAAGAATAATATAGGTTGCATCACCTCCTGTATAAGGATAGGAATATCCCGGACAGTCTGGTCGGTCTGGCAATTGTAAATTGGCCTGAACAACGTAGCGTTGGCCTTTTTTAAATTTGTTCTGCCATTTTTTACCGACTTGAATCAATTCACCACAGAACTCATGGCCAATGATAATGGGATTATTGACCAAGTCTCCCGGAGTTTTTTTATGCTCTTCCCCTTGATTCGCCAACTTCCAAGATGACATGCAAATGCTGTCTGTGACGACTGAAGCTAAAATTTCGTCATCCTTGATTGCTGGGAGCTCAAATTCTTCTAATCGTAAATCTCTTTTCCCATATAGTCGTACTGCTTTTGTTTTCATATTTTCCCCCTTTTATATTTTTAAGATAAGATGCCTGCAGCGTAGCCTAAGATACCAACTGCAAATAAAGCAAAAATCAATACAATAGGACTGACCTTTTTTCTTAGGAAATACATCATAATAAAAGTCAACGCTAAAGGCAGCAGCCCCGGAACGAGCTGATCTAAAATGTTTTGGACAGTTGTCACAACTTCTTTACCATTCTTAGCAGCTGTTTTGTAAGCAACAAGTGAAACATTTATATTTGTCCATTTTGTTACCAAGACCCCCATGATGAACAGACCTAAAATAGTCGCCCCTTCTGTTAATTTCGGCAGAATGTTCCCCGATAGATTTTTGACAATGCCCAAGCCTTGTTTGTAGCCGTAGGTCAAACCATACCATTTAATGGCTAGCCGTACGATATTAAAGGCAAGGAAAAAGGTCAACGGTCCTAATATCTGTCCAGTCAAGGCCATAGAAGCACCAATAGCTGCTGTTACAGGACGTAAGGTTCCCCAAATCAGCGGATCTCCGACGCCACATAGAGGTCCCATCAAACCAATTTTCAGACTGCTGATTGTACCATCATCTAAATCTGAGCCATTGGCTCGCGCCTCTTCCATGGCCATCGTCACACCAATAACAGGACCGCATACGGCAGGAGTTACATTAAAGAAAGTTAAGTGCCTTTTTAGAGCTGCTGATTGTTCCTCTTTTGTTTTATACAGCCTTTTAATACTTGGAATCATATCTACACAAAAAGCTAAAGCATGTATTCGTTCATAATTAAAAGAAGCTTGTTGGAAATTTGAATAGATAAATGTTTTAAACATATCTTGTTTGCTTATTTTTTTATCCGCTGTCATTTTGCCGTTAGCCATATCTATACCCTCCTTATTCTTAGTCTTCCAATTCGTCGTCAGCTAAAACGGTACTATCCGCCACTGGTGAAGGGGCAGCCTTCGCAAAATTAGGATTTAATTGAACATAGATGACGGCAATAACTAATCCCAATATACCAAATGATAATAGACTGAGATCTAAATAGCCGCCTAAAATAAATCCTGCAAAAAAGAAAGGTGCCAAATATTTGATGTACATCATATTTAGTACCATGGCATAGCCGACAACAACAATCATGCCCCCAGCAACTGTAAGACCGCCTGTGATAACTTCCGGAATAGCATCCAGCATCCTCGTAACAGCACGTGCATCAACAAAAATCGCTACCAAGGTCGCCGGAATAGCCACACGCATGGCCTGAAAAACTAAGGCAAAGAAATGCAGAAATATAATTTTACCAAAATTAGCTTTTTCAGCCTCCTTATCAGCGATATGCTGTATGGCAACCGTAATGGTTCTTACCAAAACAGTTAAAACTTGACCGGCAACTGCAACTGGCAAGGCAATGGCAATTCCTTTTTGAATATCCTGATGCCCTACAATGACTAAAATGGTTGAAATAACACTGGCCAGAGCTGAGTCCGGTGACTGAGCTGCTCCGATATTCATCCAGCCTAGAGCAATCAACTCAAGAGTTCCGCCTAAAATAATTCCTGTAGTGATATCTCCTAAAATAAGACCTGTAACTGTACAGGCAATCAGCGGCCTGTGAGTCTGAAACTCATCCAAAACACTTCCCATACCTGTCACACTTGACCAAATAAATATTAAAATAATTTGTAAAATTGACAGTTCCATTTGATGACCTCTTTTCTTTAAAGCTTAATCAGTTTCTAATTCATTAAGCAGGGCTTCAAAATCCTTAGGTGAATCCGTAGCGACTACCCTGCAGTCAAGCTTTACACCCAGCTTAATGAGTTCACGGAAAGCCTTAATATCGTCTTTGGAAACCGAAATCGCCTTAGTTACCTGTACTCGCCCTTCCTTAAATTGCATTCCGCCAATATTAATCGTTTGGATCGGAACTCCGCCTTTTACTAAGTCGACAACTTCCTGAGGCTTGGTAAAAAGATAAAAAACAGTTTCCGTATCATATTTGGGATTGTGATAGACTTTGATTGCTTTTTCTATTGATACCACATTGACTTTTATTCCAGGCGGAGCTGCCTGTTTAACTAAAGTACGCCGTATTTCATCGTTAGCAACTTCATCACTTGGAATAATAATGCGCTCTGCCTTGGCTTCTTTAGCCCAGACAGTAGCTACCTGCCCATGGATTAAACGATCATCAATCCTAGCTAATTTAATCTTCATGATAATTCCTCCTTTTCATCAAATTGGATATTTCTATCAAAAACTTTAACTGCCTCCTTAGCCAATATCGGAAGGGAAGCTGCGACATCCTTAAGTTCTTTATCTGTTTCAGCTGCTATTTCTAACACCAGCGGCAAAGACATGCCAGAGACAACCTCTGCATCAAGTTCTGGATGATGCAGTACAACAGAGCAGCTGGCATTATAAGGAGTTCCGCCAAACAAATCTGCAAAAATCAAAATCGGTGTGTTAAGCGCTTTCATTTTGCTGTAGATTTTTTGGGACAGACTTTCCAGCCCATCAGAAATTTCAAAATTAATGGCATGTAAATTTGGCAGCTCTCCAAAAAGCATTTCGGCAGAATTTTTCATCTCAGCAGCTAAGTAGCCATGAGCCACTAATATTATTTGAACCATTCACTCCTCCTTCTAACCGCGTGTTTTGCCGCCTGCCACATTTGTGGTAATCCCTGTGATGTAGCTTGAACGATCAGAAATGTAGTAAGCCACCAAGTCAGCTACTTCTTTTAATTTGCCGCTGCGGCCTAGCGGTATGGTTCCCACGGATGAGTAGCCGGCACGAATCTCCTCCGCTGTTTTTCCTCTTGTATAGCCAAGAGCCTCCTCATAGGCAGGTGTTCTAAGGCCGGTTGCTTCCATGATGCCGGGAGCTATACCAACAACACGGACATTAAATTTACCAAGCTCCTTGGCCCATGAACGCGTATAGCTGTAGACAGCAGCCTTAGTTGCTGCATAAGCGCTCTGACCTTCAGAACCTTCAAGTCCTGCTTCCGAAGCCATATTGATAATAACCCCCTCTTTTTTATCAACTAAAATACGGCCGACAGCCTGACTGACAAGGTAGAGACCTTTTTGATTGATACTGGTAATCTTATCGAAAACAGCATCGTCCAGCTCGTACTTGCCATGAGGATCTTTAGGATCAATCAGCAGCCGCGGAATATTGATGCCTGCATTGTTGACGACTGCATCAATGGTTCCAAATTTCTCAATCGTTTCTGCTACAGCAGCTTCTACCTGTTCACGGGAGGTGACATCCACCTTTTGAAACAAAAGATTGTTATGTTTAAGGTCGTTGTCTGCAATATCAAAATTTGCAACATTGACGTCTAAGGCAAGCAATTCTTCGACAACTGCCCGGCCAATCCCGGATGAGGCTCCTGTGACGACAACGGTTTTACCTGTGATATTTAGCCAACTATTCATTTATTGACTCCTTTCACACATGTGATTTAAACGTGACATTTGTTACAAACATAGTGTAACTCTTATGATTCTAAAAGTCAATAACATTTTTGAAAAAAATATAACATTTGTGATAATGAAAAAATAAAAATAAGACTATCAATAATAGCCTTTCGAAATAATTATAGACGACCCAAGATTTCCTCAGCAGTTTCTTCGCTTGTTACCAAAACATTAATGTAGCGGCCTTTCAATGCACCAATTATTGCCGAAACTTTTTCACTAGATTCAGCTACCCCAATACGATAAGCACATTTTCTTAACTTTTCTAATGTAATACCGATAATGCGCTCATCTAATTCACTTTCAATGTGATCTCCTTCGATATTATAAAATCGTGAAACAACATCACCAACAACATCCTGTTTTTTTATCATTTCAATAATTGTTTCACCATAAAAGTCCTGCCAAGCCTTATTCTGATTTAGAAGAATGCTGCCAATCCCTGTAATAGTAACATCTAAATTTCCCCAAAGATTAATAAGCTCTTTATTGAAATCATTTTTCAGCAGTTCTTTTGCCAGCAATTTTGTTTCTGGGATAGCTGGTGAATCAATTAACAAAGCCCGACCATTTAATTTTTTAGCTGCTTGATAGGTGATCGTATTCACATGATAGTCACTGGTCAATTTACCTGATGGTCCACCAATCATGGGGACACAAACAATATTAGATAAATTTAAATTTGGCATATGATTAACAACTGCGGATAGTGTTTCTCCCCATGAAAAACCAATTGTCATATTGTCATGAAGTAAAGTTTCTAAATACTTGCCTAAGGCCTGAGCCAATAATATATTCTTTTGAGCCCTAGCCATATCTGCGGAAGTTGAAACAACAATTGCTTTATGCAGACCAAAAGTAGATTCTAGTTTTTTTTCTATATCATAATTGCCGGCAGTATCATAATTTATTTTAATTTCAACAATCCCTTCTTCTCTAGATTGTTTTAACAAACGGCTAATCGTTGTCCTGTGAATTCCAAGTTCCTTTGAAATTTGGTTTTGTGTTTTATTTTCTAAATAATATTTTTCTGCAATTTTGACAAGCAACTGTTTTTGATCTAACATTCTGTTTTGTACCTTATATTTATCTTTCTTGATAGTATTTTAGCATAAAAGCGAATTATTGCAATTGTTATTATTTTTTCACTATTGTGATTGCCATTTTTAATTTTCTCAGTATTTCAAATTATTTTTTATGACTAAACTTTTTCTAGTATACTAAAGACGTCATGGATATTATGACCTAGCTGCGCAGGGAATGGGACTAATTTATCCTGAGGAAGAGTGAAAACAGTTCAAATCTATATTCCCCTTGAGGATGCATTGGTTTCAAATAAAATATATGATCACAGGGTGAATTGTATTATAAAAGTTTCAGCACGATTCTGAACTTTATGACTGATAATTGCCGTACAATTTCTAAAATTATGCAAGAGAGAAAAAGCTATCATTAGACTCAGGTAAATATCGCATCTGCCTGAACCCCCTCCTTCTATATATTCAAACAAAAAAAGTTTCTGCATACTACCATGCAGGGCTTTTTTGCTGGGCAAACGCACTATTTGCGATTGGAATGTTTATAGGTAAGGGTTTTCAGGTGACAGAAAAAATGATGTTAGATTTTATAACATCATTTTGTAGATTGGCCTTGGCAGCGAATCTTTTTTGGGTTATAGTTATACTGTAATAATTCTGATAAAGGAGAAAAAGGATGAACAACAAAAAGAAAAATAGAGGCCCTCTTTTGGGCGCTGCTTTTATCATGGCTACCTCTGCTGTCGGCCCTGGCTTTTTAACGCAAACAGCAAAATTTACCGGCGATTTTTCAGCCAGTTTTGGTTTTGTAATTCTTGCTTCGATTGCTCTGGCTTTGATTGTTCAGACCAATATTTGGCGTGTCCTAACGGTCAGCGGTTTGAGAGGTCAGGATATTGCCAATAAGCTTCTGCCGGGCTTGGGATATGTCTTAGCTTTTCTGATTGTTTTAGGCGGTCTCGTTTTTAATATCGGAAATGTTGGCGGCGGAGCACTTGGTTTTAATACTTTATTGGGTCTTCCTACGATAGTCGGTTATTTCTTGGCTGGCGGTCTGGCCATTTTAATTTTTCTCTTTAAAAATGCCATGACAGCGATGGATAACTTTACTAAAGTTTTAGGCGGGTTGATGATTCTTGTTATCTTTCTTGTTATTCTTATTGTTAATCCTCCTTATGGAACCGCTTTAAAGGAAACCTTTATGCCGTCAGCCGGCCTTTCAAATCTGTTTAATGCGATTTTAACGCTCTTAGGCGGTACGGTTGGAGGCTACATTACCTTTGCAGGAGCCCATCGCTTGATTGATGCCGGCTTTACAGGTCAGGAAAACCTGGATCATGTTAAGAAAAGTTCCATCATGGGTATTTCTATCGCAACAATTGTCCGTATTTTCTTGTTTCTGGCTATTTTAGGAGTTGTTGCCAAAGGTGCTGTTTTAGATCCTAACAATCCGGCAGCAGATGCTTTTAAAAAGGGAGCCGGCGAACTTGGCTACCGTTTCTTTGGACTGGTGCTTTTATCCGCAGCCTTAACGTCAATTGTTGGCGCGGCCTATACCTCTGTTTCTTTTCTTAAGACATTGAGCAAGACAGTTGCGAAGTACGAAAAGACGGTTACGATTATTTTCATCATTATTTCAACCTTTATCATGGCCTTTTTGGGGCAGCCGGCCAATCTGTTGGTTGTTGCTGGTGCCTTAAATGGTTTGATTTTACCTTTAACGTTAGGCATTTGCCTTATTGCCAGCCAAAAAACAAGCATTATGGGGCCGGCTTATAAGCATCCTAAATGGCTCTTCTGGCTGGGAATTATTGTTGTTGGCATTACAGCTTATTTAGGAGTAGTATCGTTAGGGAATTTGGGGCAATTGTTCTCATAGTCAATTTGCTGAAAGGGGACTTGTATGGAATATAAAATTAGACTGGCTGGCGACTCAGCCCTGCTGATTGAATTTGAGCAGGATATTAAGCAGGAGACAAATCAAAAAATCAAAGCTATACTTCAGCTGCTGAAAGAACAGTCAATTGAAGGCGTTCATGATATCATTCCTGCATTTGCCTCCCTGCTGATCAACTACGATCCGCATGTTCTTTCTTATAAGTCTCTGGTCAGCCAGCTAACAACGCTGCTGCAGCAAGATATAACGGCTGCTCAAGAAGGCCAGCGTATCATTGAAATTCCTGTCTGTTATGGCGGAGAGTACGGACCGGATCTGCCTTTTGTCGCTCAGAATGCCGGGGTGACGGAAGCAGAAGTCATTGCCAGACATGTCAGCCGTGATTATCTGATTTATATGCTGGGCTTTTTGCCGGGCTTCCCTTATTTGGGCGGTTTGGATGAAACAATTCACACACCCCGTTTAGAAAATCCAAGACTGACTATTGCGGCCGGCAGTGTTGGCATCGGCGGCAGCCAAACAGGTATCTATCCTTTAGCTTCTCCAGGCGGCTGGCGCTTAATTGGCAGAACACCTCTTAAGACTTATGACCCTCAAAGAAAACAGCCGTTTATCTTTGGAGCCGGTGATTATATTCGGTTTAAGGCTATTGATGAATCGGATTATCACAGTATTCATCAGGCTGTTGTGTCCGGCAGTTATGAGATTGCTGTATTGACCGGAGAGGAGGGCGGAAATGGGCATTAGAGTCATAAAACCTGGGCTCATGACAACTGTTCAAGACAGAGGCCGCAATGGCTATCAAAGTCAGGGATTCAGTGTTTCAGGCGTCATGGATGTCAGATCTTTTCGAATTGCCAATCTTCTTTTGGACAATCCTGAAAATGAAGCTGTCCTTGAATTTTCTCTGGTAGGGCCGACCTTGGCATTTACTGAGGATACCATTGTTGCCATCACCGGCGGGGACTTTCAGCCGACAGTCAACGGAGAGCCCGTAGCTATGTATGCTGCTCTTTATATACATGCAGGTGATGTTTTAGCTTTTGGCGGCGCGAGGACAGGTTCGCGGGGTTATATCAGTTTTTCCGGCGGTTTGAGGATCCCAAAGGTTATGGGAAGCCGCTCAACCAACGTCAAAGTCGGCCTGGGCGGTTTCAAAGGCCGGCAGCTGCAAACAGATGATTACCTTCCTTTTCGCAGCAGCCGTCTATATCTATCGTCCTTTTTATCGAGAAAACTGCCGGCTGATGATTTTGATCAGGATGAGGTTGTTTTAAGAGTTGTTTTAGGACCGCAAGATCACTATTTTACAGAAGACGGTCTGCAGACTTTTCTGAGGGAAACTTATACGGTTACCAAAGATTTTGACCGGATGGGCTGCCGTTTAGACGGTCCGTCTGTTGCTCACAAGGATAGGATAGATATTATTTCTGATGCGACTGTTTTTGGGGCCATTCAGGTGCCGGCTCACGGAAAGCCTATTGTTTTATTGGCCGATCGCCAGACGACAGGCGGCTATGCTAAAATAGGAGCGGTTATTTCTGTGGATCTTCCCAAATTAGTGCAAAGAAAGATGAACCATCGCATTCGCTTTGAAGCTGTTTCGGTTGAAGAAGCTCAGAATCTGCTGCAAAAAGAAGCCGCTGACTTTGAACACATGCGCAGCCAAATTCACCAGCCCTGCCTAGAAGTACTGACGCGGCGTCGCACGGCTCAACGTCTGGCTTCACTTTTTGAAAAGAGTTGAATTTGACATTTGTTTGACATTGACAGTTAAGTAGGTAATATCATGATTCAAAAAATACTCGTGGCCAATCGCGGCACAATAGCAGTCAGTATTATTCGGGCCTGCCGCAGTATGGGAATTCAGTCGGTCGCTGTCTATTCCAAAGAAGACGCTCAAAGTCTTCATGTGCAGCTGGCAGACCAAAGCCTTTGCATCGGTCAGGGATCCTTTGAGAATAGTTATTTGAACCGGGAACATATCATTTCAGCTGCTTTATATACCGGAGCTGATGCTGTTCATCCGGGCTGCGGTTTTCTGGCAGAAGATGCTGCCTTTGCCAGACTCTGTCAAAAGCACGGGATTATTTTTATCGGACCTGATCCTGAGCTCATTGAACAGCTCCATGATGACTCTCAGTTTGAGCAAATAAAAGAGAAGGCTGATTCTCTTCTTTTGTCTGGGAATTTAGCTCATATTGATCTTGATGGAACTGCAAAAGGTTTTGCTGATGTTTCCCGAACTGTTGAAGTTCCCATTATGGCTGATCAGTTTGGCAACATTGTGGCTTTGGAAGAAAAAGACTGCCTGAGCCGGGCAAATGGGCAGAGCATACTGGAAGAAATACCTTCGGCTCTCGAGACAAAAAGCCGTCAGGCATTAAGACAGGCAGCTCTTGAGATTGCAAAGACTCTTCATTATACCAATATTGGAACGGTTGCTTTTGCCCTGGATAAATCGCAGCAGTTCTATTTTAAAGGAGTGACGGCCAGTATTACACCTAGGCACGGTGTGACAGAAATTGCAACAGGACTGGATATGATTGGCGAGCAGATTAGAATTGCTGACGGCGAAGCTTTGTCTTTTAAACAAGAAGAGGCCGCTGGCAAAGGGCACGCTCTTGTCTGCTGCATCAGAGCAGATGTTTCTGCTGAAAGCTCTGAGACAGAGTCTCGCTTGGTTCATCATTTGCATGTGCCCGCCGGCCATGGTATCAGAGTGGATACTGCTCTTTATGCCGGTTATCAAATTCCTGCCTATCAGGATTATGATACAGAGATTGCTCAAGTCATTGTTCGGGCGCCCAGCAGAGCCGCTGCCATTCAAAAAATGCAGGCAGCCTTAGATGAAATGGTTGTGCTTGGTGTTGAAACAAATTTAGATTTTCAGTATAGTATAATGGAAGATCCTAAATTTAGAGACGGTAGAATTGATAAAATAAGCAGTAAGTGCTTAAGCCAAGGAGATCGGTATGACATATAAAATTGATTTAAACAGCGATTTAGGAGAAAGTTTCGGTGCCTATCATATGGGACAAGACAGCGAGATTATCCCTTTAATCAGCTCAGCTAATATTGCCTGCGGTTTTCATGCAGGAGATCCTTTGGTTATGTTAAGAACCACCCAATTAGTTCAAGAAAATAAAATTGCCATGGGGGCTCACCCGGGCTTCTCCGACCTGATAGGCTTTGGCCGGCGCAACCTGCAGATAAGCACTAAAGAAGCTGCGGCGGATACAACTTACCAAATAGGTGCCTTAGATGCTTTTGCTAAGGCCGGCAACATGCAGCTGCAGCATGTGAAACCGCACGGGGCTCTTTATAATATGGCTTGCAAAGACAGCAAACTGGCAAGGGCTATTACGCAGGCTGTTGCCAGCTATGATGACAGGCTCATTTTGCTGTGCCCGGCTGCCAGTGAATTAGCGCTGGCTGCCAAAGCCAGCGGATTAAGAGTGGCAAAAGAAGTTTTTGCGGACCGTGCTTACGAAAGCGACGGTTCCTTGGTCAGCCGCAACAAAGAAGGCGCCATGATTACCGATGAGCATGTGGCTATAAAACGCTTAATCCAAATGATTAAAGATAAAACAGTTGTCAGCATTGATGGCAAAACCATACCCATTGAGGCAGATTCCGTCTGTGTTCACGGAGACGGTCCCAAGGCGCTTAAATTTGTCAAAGAAATCAGACAAACCTTCCAGCAGGAAGGCATCACAATCAGTCCTTTGGCAGACATTGTTGACTGAGCCTCTGCACAAGCTCCTCGATAACCCATAATCCACAATAAACTCAGCATTGTATGACTCTACTTTAGTGTTTTTCTAAGGTTTCATATATGGCTGGGTTTTTCTATGATTAAATCATGATAGAGTTTTTTAACATGACGGTGAATGAAGGTTAACGGATAAGGACCTAAAGCTCTTGCGTTCAGCTTATCAGCAGATATCATTTATCGATTTTAACTATTGATCGAAAATGCTGTAAAAAACGCCGATAATATATCTGCTGTCTGTTCTGTTTTAGGTGTTTAAAGTTCAATAAAAAAATTAGTTATTTAAGCTTTATTCCTGCTATAATAATGATAACTAGACTCAAAGGAGGTCCATTAATGTACAAGCATGAACTGGTAACTCCCGATAATCATTTGCCAGCCTGGATTTATTTACACGAAGGGAATACGGCGAGTTATATCGAACCTCATTGGCATTCATCAATTGAAATCAGTTATACCATCAGCGGGCATATTGCTAATTTTTTCATTGACGGCCAGTCTTACACGACTTCTGCCGGCACTATTTTAGTAACCAATACTATGGATCTGCACAGCATTCGGGTATTCAAATATCCTGATATAGAGCAGAAAGCCTTAACCGTTATTTTTCCTTATCAGCTGATTAAAAATTACAAAGATGATATTGGAGATTATTATTTTAAAATTAATCAGCCTGAAGAATTTTCATATGCTCAAAAAAAAGCTTATTTGCAGCTGCAAAAGAAACTGAATCATATTGTGGATCTTCATTATAGTGATGATAATCTGAGTAAAACTATAATTCTTTTTGAGATTTTACAGATTTTGCTGGAAAAATTTTTAGAAAAGCGCACGATAAATGTCAACAGCCGCCAGGATGCTAAAGACAAAGAACGTCTTCAGGAAATCAAAACTTATATTGAAGAACATTTTCAAGCTGCTATCAGTTTAGAAGATATTGCTAATTTTTGTTTTTTATCCAAAGAGCATCTGTCCCGATTTTTCAAAAGACAAATGGGAGTAACGGTCTTTCAATACATAAACTATATCCGTGCTAAAGAGGCTAAAAAAATGCTCAGTGAAACTCAGAAAACCGCAACTGAGATAGCTCTTCAATGTGGCTTTAGCGGCTTGCGAACCATGGACAGAGCCTTACAGAGAATTTATGGCCAAAGTTCCCGAAAAATAAAAAAACAAGCACATCAATAAGCGCCCAAAAATGGTTAATCAAATGTACCATCTTTTGGGTTGCGTCCTGTTATACTAACATCAGGAGGAGAGGTTCTTTTGTTATGAAAAAATATTTAACGATTGATGTAGGCGGAACTAATATCAAATATGCCCTTATGGACGGCACTGGGAAAGTGTATGAGACTGGTAAAGCAGACACTCCGCATGATTGCCTTGAACAGTTTTGGTAAGAAATTTTTAAGATTATTGAACATTATCAATCCACTGATCTAAAGGGAGTAGCTTTTAGTGTTCCGGGAAAAGTTGATACGAATGCGGGAACGGTTTATTTTGGCGGTGCTCTGACTTATTTGGACGGTGTTTGCTTTAAGCAGGTTATTGGTAAGAAATATGGATTAACAGTTGGTGTTCAAAATGACGCTAAAGCTGCAGCACTTGCGGAATTATGGCTTGGAAGTTTAAAAGATGTCAAAGACGCAGCGGTTATTGTCCTCGGGACAGGCGTTGGCGGCGGGATCATCCTAGATGGGAAATTGCGTCTTGGCCCGCACTTTCAGGCAGGAGAACTTAGTTTATCGGTACTTGATGCCAGCCGGCCGGACTTTAACAAGATGACAGGAGTGCTGGGTTCCGCTGTTAATATGATTAAGGATGTTAATAGGGAACTTGGAGAGCCCAATCTGGCAGACGGATTGGCTGCTTTTGAAGCTATCAATGCTAAAAATGAGAAGATTTTTCCGATTTTTCAAACCTACTGCCGTTACATTGCTTATTTAATTTTGAATTTGCAATCTTTCTTTGATTTAACCACTTATGCTATTGGCGGCGGGATCAGTGCCCAGCCCATTGTTCTGGATGAAATCCGCAATCAGTACCATGAGTTTGTAAACGGCAATCCGGTTTTAAAAATGAATCTTCCTCAGATTGCCATTGTACCGGCAACCTTTGGTAATGATGCTAATCTATTTGGCGCTCTTTATACACTTTTGTATTTGACAGATTAAATGTAAAAAGATCTCGCTATGAAAGGAGATCTTTTTAACTTATCTAACAATGTGCTTTCTAAAAAAGTTAAGTTCATCTTCATTACACTGCTGAGCGAGTTCATCTCTGATATTGCAGTGAAAGACGTGACCTTTAGGATTGTCTGAGCTGCCATAGAGGTGAAATTCATGCTCAATGCCCTTTCCTATGAGAAAACCATCTAGTCTGACAGAGTCATCTCGAAGAAAATCATTAGTAGCGGTCATGATAAATAAGGGCGGGCAATCTGTATTTAAGTATTTTTCGGTGCTTAAATGTTCAGCATATTTTTTTTGAACTTCTTGGGTAAAATAAGCTTCAGGAGCCCCAGCTATAGCGCCAGGTAAATAAAGGAAAGTACCTCCGCAATTTATGGCAGCAGCTCTGACAGTAAGTTGTGGTTTATCATAGTGAAAGAGGTTTCTATACCGGTCATTGATAAGAATTGTGATATATTGCAGAGCCATCTGTCCTCCAGCACTGTCACCAACTAAAAAAACATTATCCAAATCCAAATCATAATCTTCAGCATGTTTTGATACCCAATGAACTGCACGGTTGATATCGTCAAGGCTGCTTGGAAATTCAACTGCCGGTGCCAACCGATAGTTAATATTGACAAAAGCAAAGTCTTTTTTGGCTAAACTCATGCCGTAAAACTGGTAGGTTTCTTTAGTGCCGTAAACCCAGCCTCCGCCGTGGATATTGATGATAATTGGCAGTTTTCCTTTGGCATTTCTGGGACGGTAAATATCAAGAAGGTGCCATTTTTCAATAGGGCCGTAAGGAATGTCATTAAAACGCTGAACTTCAGGAATAATTTGGGGTAAATTTTTATCTCTTTTGTCATCGGACTCTTGAAAGAGCCTGTTCATCTCTTTGGCCAGTTTTATAGCTTCTTTTGTTGCAGTCATATGATTTCCCTCCATAATATTATACAGTGATATTATAGTACTTTTAAGCAATAAAGATTAACTCTTTAGTAACGAAAAAAAGGCGATGGTTGATACTAAAAAAATCAATCACCGCCTTTTTTATGTTAAAGAAGTGAGTTATTTTAAAAAATGAAAGCGCTATACTATAAACATAAAGAGATTGGAGGAAGGGACAATGGCAAAAACACAGTTCCCTGTTCATTTCCTATGGGGAGGTGCAACAGCAGCCAACCAGTACGAAGGCGGCTATCGTGAAGATGGAAAAGGCCTTAATACCAGCGATGTTTTAACCAATGGCAGTCATACAGTCGCAAGACGAGTAACCTGGCGCAACCCTCAAACGGGTGAAACAGGCTCTGCCAGTATGGGGTTCGGCGCAGCTATGGAAGTACCGGAGGGTGCTGTTTTAGATGTTGTTGATGGTGACTATTACCCGTCACACATTGCGACAGATTTTTATCATCATTATAAGGAAGACATTGCTCTGTTTGCTGAAATGGGCTTCAAGTGCTTCCGCTTATCTATTAACTGGGCACGAATCTTCCCAAATGGGGATGATGAGAAACCCAATCAGGCAGGAATTGATTTTTACCACGCTGTCTTCGACGAATGTCATAAATATAATATCGAACCTTTGGTGACCATTTCCCACTACGAAACACCGCTTAATTTGACCAATAAATACGGCGGCTGGTTGGATCGCCGTGTGGTTGACTTTTATATCAACCTATGCCGTGTTCTTTTTACAGAGTATAAGGACAAGGTCAAGTATTGGCTAACCTTCAATGAAATCAATTTGATAGCTATGGCGCCTTACATGGGTGGCGGTCTTATCAAGTCAGATGAACAAAGTAAAGCGCAGGCAGCTCACCACCAATTTCTTGCCAGCGCACGCGCTGTTCAGCTGGCAAGAGAGCTGTCGCCAAATGCTAAGGTTGGAATGATGCTGGCTTATGGTGTCACTTATGGCGAAACCTGTAATCCCAAAGACCAGTTGGCTGTTATGGAAGGTTCACATTGGGCGCATTTTTACAGTGATGTTCAGTGCCGAGGGAAGTATCCCGCTTATCAGTTAAAAGAATACGAACGCAAAGGAGTTCATGTTGAGATGGAAGATGGCGATTTGGAGCTTCTGGCGGACGGGACAGTAAGCTTCATTGGATTTTCTTACTATTCAACTCATGTGGCAAGTACTAGCAAGGCTGCTAATCAAGCAGGAAATTTTACCATGGGGGTTAAAAATCCTTATCTTGAGGCCAATGCTTGGGGTTGGCAGATTGACCCAATTGGTCTGCGGATTGCTCTAAATACACTTTGGGAGCGTTATGAGTTGCCTCTTTGGGTAGTAGAAAATGGCCTTGGCTATGAAGATAAGATAGAAGAGGACGGCAGCATTCACGATGATTACCGCATTGCCTATATGAGAGGGCACATTGAAGCTATGTCTGACGCTATTAATAAGGATGGCGTTGAGTTGATGGGATATACGCCTTGGGGCTGCATTGACCTAGTCAGCGCAGGTACGGGTGAAATGCGAAAACGTTACGGCATGATCTATGTTGACCGCGATGATACCGGTCAAGGAAGTCTGGAACGCCGCCGCAAAGACAGTTTTTATTGGTATCAAAAGGTTATTCAGTCAAACGGTACAGATCTAAATTAAGAAGGAGGATAAAGGATGTCATTTATGGATTCAATGCAATCAGGTCTTGAAAGGGTTATGGGACCTTTTGCTCAGAAATTAAGTGAGAGTAAAATTATTTCTGCCTTAACTGCAGGGATGATGACGACTCTGCCTATTACGCTTGGTGTCGCTGCTTTTGCTGTCATTGCAAACTTGCCAATACCAGCCTTGCAGGACTTTCTAACTCATACGGGCATGCTTCAGCATATGCTTGATTTAGTATCAGCTACATCGAGTCTGCTGGCTATTTATATTACACCTGCAGTTGCTTATCACTATGGTAAAAACGAAGGAGAAAGCGGGATTACGACAGCTTTATTGGCCATTGCAGCTTTTATTGTTCTTATGCCTCAAACAGTGACTGTCGGTAAGAAAAGCACAGCTGCTATCTCAACGACTTATCTTGGCAGCAACGGAATTTTTGTTGGTATGATCATTGCTCTCTTAATAGCAATCTCTTATACCAAATTAATGAAAAAAGGCATCAAGCTGAAACTGCCTTCCTCTGTTCCGCCGAATGTGTCTGAATCACTGAGTCCGACCTTTGTTGCCATGATTCTTTTTACAGGAGTATTTGTTTTAAGATACCTTGTTGGTTTAACATCCTACGGCAATATCTTTGAATTGGTTAATTCAACAGTCGCCAAACCGGTCATGCTCTTTGGTTCATCACCAATTTCAATGATTCTCTTTATGACTTTCTTGAATTTCTGCTGGTTCTTTGGAATCCATCCGGCTCCGCTGCTCAGTGTTTATCTGCCCATTATCATGGCCGCTAATACAAAAAATATCGAAGCTTTCATGTCTGGTACGCCTTCGGCCCAATTACCTCATTTGACTTTTGCTTTGATGTATACTGCCTGCTATATTGGCGGTACCGGCAATACCTTGTCTTTGGCTTTTGTCATGTTTACTGCAAAATCAGAACGTTACAAGGCCCTTAGAAATGTTGCTGCAGTTCCCAATATGTTTAACATCAACGAACCGATGATTTTTGGTATGCCAATCATGCTCAATCCAATTTTCTTCATTCCAATGATTGTAACGGGTTTGATTGGGGGAACCATAGGTTATATTGCTGTTCAGTTCTTGGGAGCAGGGGCGTCTTTTAACCCGACAGTTCAGCTTCCTTGGGTCATGCCGCCCTTTATCGGTCCTTTTATTTCGGGCGGCTGGCGTTTAGGCCTAATGGTTATTGCCATCATTATTGTTCAGCTCTTTATCTGGTATCCATTCTTCAAGATTGCAGACAATCAAGCTTACAAAGAAGAACAAGCAGCTTAATGTAAAGAAAGAGGTAGAAAAATGAGAAAAGTATTGTTAGTCTGTGCCGCAGGCATGTCAACATCACTCTTGATGAATAAAATGCGTGACTACGCAGCAAGCATCAATTATGACATGGAAGTAGATGCCCATCCAGTATCAACTGTTGACGAAAAAGGACAGGATGCGGATGTTATCTTGCTTGGTCCGCAAATTCGTTTTAATCTGAATAAAGTTAAAAACATGTTTCCAGATAAACCGGTAGAAGCCATTGATATTCAGGCTTATGGTACTATGAATGGTGAAAAAGTTGTCCAGCATGTCAAAGAATTGCTGGGAGATTAGAAGCGAGGAAAAGAATGGAAGGAATCGAACTAGTCGCATTTCAAATTATCGCTGCAGTAGGAGCTGCCAGATCTTGCTATATCGAAGCCATTCAAGAAGCTAAGGCAGGTAACTTTGATCAGGCAGAAGCCTTGTTAGAAGAAGGGGACAAGAATTTCAATGAAGGCCACCATGCTCATGCAGGTCTGATCCAGCAGGAAGCAAGCAATGAACAGGTCAATCTCAAACTGATTTTGATGCATGCAGAAGACCAGCTCATGAGCGCAGAAAGCTTCAAGGTCATTGCACAAGAATTTATTGAGGTTCACAAGCTGCTTCAAAAGGCTTGAGTCTATACTGATTATATCTTGGCAAATATTATTTTTAGTGATATGGTATATTCCAATTATTGAGTAACCGGACATATCCGTTATATATTCTTTTTTAATCAGAAATGATCTAAAAGCACCAGTTAGTCTGAACTGATGCTTTTTAGTATTACTTCTTTTTATGAACTCTTTGTGGAATTCTGCGTTTCGGAGGTTTTACAGTGGCAAAGCCACTCTTAGGATTAGTAAAATATTTAGATAAAGATTCAGTTATGATAAAACTGACTACAACTCCTATCATGCTGCAAAAGAGTATCATATTTCTATAGTCAATAAAACGATAAGGATACTGCGCATCTATAATAGGAATAGAATGGTGTTTTCCCCACTTAATCAGTAAGTTCAATAATAACAGGGTCAAAAACAATGTAATATTAAATCCATAAGCCATAAACTTAAACTTTGCAGAAGGTTGAATTGTTCGTTTTAGTCTAAATTCTTGTACGCTAAAGATACCTTGCAAAAAAGTAGAACTAATTACAGGAACTATCCACATCAGAAGATCTAAACCACCATCGTTTTGGAAATAGAGAAGGATAGCAGCAATTATTACAATAGTTATAAAATAGCTGAATCCGAGGATCATAAAAGCACTTGCCTCTTTCTTTGAAAGAACATAGATTTTATAGGACAAAATTTTTATATAGAGTAAAGACACATAAAAGAAAAGATAAGAGAAAACCTCTAATGCTCCGTTTACCGTTATTAAAGAATGATTTAAGATTTGATCAATATTAGCAAGAGTAGCGAAATAAGCGAAAAATGAAAAAGTTTCACTAATGATATAAGAATTATCATTTATCAAAAGTGATAATTTCTTGCTGTATAGTTTGATAATAAAGAGATATCTTAACCCAAGTAAACCAAAAACACAGATAACTATTATTAGGTTTGGTATTTTTTGAAACCATGCTGCTAATAAATATAACAGTGGAGTTGTTAGAATATCTGTAAGGATGTGTACCCACGGATTGTTGTTAATAAACCATTTACTAAGATAAAAAGTACCTAGACTGAGACATGAGATGATAAATGCAAATACTAGATTTATTAGCTCAAACTGATAAAATAAAACAAATTCTATCAGTGTCAATCCTCCAAAAGTAATAAAATAGATAGGGATTATCCACAGCAGATCTATTTTCTTGATTTTAACCTCATGATCTTTTGAAAAGAACTTTAAGAGTAGAAAGCATCGCAGAATAGTAAGAGTGACTATAAAAATAGCAATAAAGCTTAAATAAGGCTGCGTGAAATGAGTTATAAAAGCACAGAGCGCATTGACTAAAGATATTGATGAAAAGCAAGCAAGATCTCCTCGATTATCTTTTATAAATTGAGTTATTTGTTTCACTTTATCAGATTGGATATTTGTAAAAATTTTCAATCTCATTTCCCCTTTTTTAATTTTTCATTATAACATAGGTGTTAAAAAAGAAAATGGTAGTGATTATTAATTTTTGATAACAATAGAGTGTTCCGTGGGGTTTCCTTCTAAATAATTGACTCAGTCACATTTCGTCAAAAACTTTACGGAGCCTGCTCTTTTTTAATTGGTACATTATGATCATTTCTCATCCCCGAACAAATATGTTATAATAATCCTATATAATTCGTGAAATATCTGTGTTTTACGAAATAAACTCAGTTTTTGGAAATTTTTCCAGACGTTTTCTTTATATTGAGGTATCTTAGCTATGAAACTTTTGGTTGTTGGTTCTGGCGGTCGTGAGCATGCGATTGCGAGGAAGTTGTTGGAGTCTCCGCAGGTTGAGCAGGTCTTTGTGGCGCCCGGCAATGACGGGATGACGTTGGATGGTTTGGGAATTGTAAATATCGGAATTTCCGAACATTCTGCTTTGATTGATTTTGCAAAGAGCAATGACATTGCTTGGATTTTTATTGGTCCTGATGATGCCTTAGCAGCTGGCATCGTTGATGATTTTAATAGTGCTGGACTCAAAGCTTTTGGTCCGACTAAGTTAGCAGCGGAGCTGGAGTGGTCCAAAGATTTTGCCAAGGAAATCATGGTCAAATACGATGTTCCGACAGCAGCCTATGGCACATTTTCCGACTTCGAGGAAGCCAAGGCTTATATCGAAAAGCAGGGCGCTCCAATTGTCGTGAAGGCTGATGGTTTGGCGCTGGGCAAGGGTGTGGTCGTGGCAGAAACTGTGGAACAGGCTGTAGAAGCGGCGCATGGAATGCTGCTGGACAATAAGTTTGGTGATTCGGGTGCGCGCGTGGTTATCGAAGAGTTTCTGGACGGTGAGGAGTTCTCCCTCTTTGCCTTGGTCAACGGCGATAAGTTTTACATCCTGCCGACAGCCCAGGATCACAAACGGGCCTACGACGGCGATAAGGGGCCAAATACAGGCGGTATGGGGGCTTATGCACCGGTGCCGCACCTGCCTCAAAGCGTGGTGGACACGGCGGTGGAAACCATCGTCAAGCCTGTGCTTGAGGGCATGATTAAAGAAGGACGGCCTTATCTGGGCGTGCTCTACTGCGGCTTGATCCTGACCGCTGATGGTCCCAAGGTCATTGAGTTTAACGCGCGCTTTGGTGACCCTGAGACTCAGATTATCCTGCCGCGTTTGATGTCTGATTTTGCGCAGAACATCACGGATATTTTGGAGGGCAGAGAGCCGCACATGACTTGGCTGGATAAGGGAGTGACCCTGGGCGTAGTTGTCGCATCAAACGGCTATCCCCTCGCCTATGAAAAGGGTGTGGAGCTGCCAGCTAAGACCGACGGCGATATCATCACTTACTATGCAGGGGCTAAGTTTGCGGAAAATGGCAGAGCCCTGCTATCCAACGGCGGACGTGTCTACATGCTTGTTACCACAGCAGACACGGTCAAAGCTTGTCAGGATAAAATTTACAAGGAACTTGCCAAACAAAACACAGACGGCCTCTTCTACCGTCACGATATCGGCAGCAAAGCCATTAAAGACTAAAGTTTAGCGCAGCTAAGCGACCGAAGGTCGCTAAAATCCAACAGTTTCCGCCGTAGTGAAAAGACGATTAACGTGTTAATCGTCTAGGGGAATTTCGAGACTGTGGGCCCGAAATTAAGCAATGGAACGCCGTAGGCGGTCGCTTGCGTCCCCACTACCCAAGGAAACTGTCAAAAAAGAAGGAATTTTCATGAAAAAACCAATTATTTCTATTATCATGGGGTCCAAATCCGACTGGGCTACCATGCAAAAAACCGCAGAAGTTTTAGATCAGTTCGGCGTGGCTTATGAGAAGAAAGTTGTCTCAGCCCACCGCACACCCGATCTTATGTTCAAACACGCTGAAGAAGCACGCGGCCGCGGTATCAAGGTCATCATTGCAGGTGCCGGCGGAGCCGCCCATCTGCCGGGGATGGTGGCAGCCAAAACAACGCTGCCTGTTATCGGTGTGCCGGTCAAATCACGCGCTTTGAGCGGCCTTGATTCTCTTTATTCCATTGTTCAGATGCCGGGCGGTGTGCCTGTGGCGACCATGGCTATTGGTGAAGCGGGAGCGACCAACGCTGCCCTGACAGCTCTGCGCATTCTCTCCGTTGAGGACGAAAAAATCGCTCAGCTGCTTTCTGATTTCCACAAAGAACAAGGCAGAATCGCCGAGGAGTCGACTGATGAGCTCAACTAAGACAATAGGAATTATCGGCGGCGGTCAGCTGGGGCAGATGATGGCTATTTCTGCTATTTATATGGGACATAAGGTCATTGCCTTAGATCCCGCAGCGGACTGTCCGGCTTCTCGGGTAGCAGAAGTTATTGCGGCATCCTACGATGATGTTGACGCTCTGCGTCAGCTGGCGGTACGCTGTGATGTCTTGACCTATGAATTTGAAAATGTTGATGCAGACGCCCTAGACGCTGTTGTCAAGGGCGGTCAGCTGCCGCAAGGCACAGATTTACTCCGCATTTCTCAAAACCGAATTTTTGAAAAAGACTTCCTCTCTAACAAGGCAAATGTCCCTGTGGCACCCTACAAGGTGGTTCACTCCAGCAGCGATTTGGACGGCCTTGACCTGTCTAAAAATTATGTCCTCAAAACCGCGACAGGCGGCTACGATGGGCATGGTCAGGTAGTCATCAGGTCTGAGGAAAATCTGACTGACGCCTGTCAGTTAGCAGACACAGCAGACTGTGTTCTGGAAGAATTTGTCAATTTCAATCTGGAAATTTCCGTCATTGTATCAGGAAACGGGACAGACGTGACGGTCTTTCCCGTTCAGGAAAATATCCACCGCAACAATATTCTCTCTAAAACCATTGTTCCGGCCCGTATTTCGGATGAATTGAGCACTCAGGCACAGACCATGGCGGTGCAAATCGCCAAACAGCTGAAGCTGTCAGGCACCCTTTGTGTAGAAATGTTTGCGACAGATGATACTATCATCGTTAACGAAATCGCACCGCGCCCTCACAACTCAGGGCACTATTCCATCGAGGCTTGCGACTTTTCCCAGTTTGACACCCATATCTTAGGTGTGTTAGGCCAGCCATTGCCACTTATCGAACTTCATGCTCCGGCCGTCATGCTCAACGTTCTCGGCCAACACATAGAAAAAGCCCAAGCCTATGTCCGCGCCAACCCTAGCGCCCACCTCCACCTTTATGGTAAACTAGAAGCCAAGCACAACCGCAAAATGGGACATGTCACGGTGTTTAGTGATGAGCCGGATGAGGTTGAGGAGTTTGGGGAAGGGATGGATTGGTAGACTTTATGTTACAAGCAAATCAATTAGAGAGTTGGTCTAATATTGCTGAGATTGTTGGAGTTATTGTAGCTGTCGGAGGAGGGATTAAGTATTTTCTTGGTAAAAAAAGTGAAGAGAAAAGAAATAAGCAAGAAAAATTAACAGAGCCCTACAACAAGTTATTGAGACTAATATCTCTATTTCCAAATAAAACTCCATATGATGTCATGGCTCTATTATCAGATAGCCCAAGGTTTAATTTAGAGGGCTTTGATACAGTAAATAGAATTTTGAAAATTCAGATTAAGGAAGATTATCAAAAACAATTGGAGCGAGAAGGCCTTACCTATCAAGATGAAGAGGATATAAAAACAGAAATTCGAAATAGGGAGCACTACATAAAAGAAATTGAAGAAATAAAAGACAAATATTTTGATGCAAAACAAAAGTACGAGCAATTTAGAAATAATGACAAATTTATAGATTTATATTCAAGTCAGGAAGTTAAAAATTGTTTAGTAGAATTTGAGGTGCTCCTGAATAACGCCTTTATAGCTGGTCGTAAATTGAAATATAATGATGGAAGGTGTAATAAGTTGGATAACATTCGTTGGAAATTAGAACAGCTAATGAGAGTAGATATTGGAGCTCAGTAAAATAAAGAGAGTTATTAAACAACCTTATGTATCAATTAGCCTAACTGGAGAACAAACATGAAAACAATCGGCCTTATCGGTGGCATGAGTTGGGAAAGCACAGCCACTTATTATCAGCTCATCAACGAGACAATCAAAAAAGAGCTTGGCGGTCTGCATTCGGCTAAGATTCTGCTTTATAGTGTTGATTTTGCGGAGATTGAGCACTATCAGGCAATCGGCGATTGGGCTAAGAGTGCGGAAGTGCTGAGCCAAATTGCCCAGAAGCTGGAGCAGGCCGGTGCCGACTTCATTGTTATTTGCACCAATACCATGCACAAGGTTGCTCCGCAGATTCAGGGAAAAATTACCATTCCTATCCTGCACATTGCGCAGGCAACTGCTGAGGCTTTGCTTGAAAACGGCATTCAAAGAGTCGGCCTTTTGGGCACCAAGTACACCATGACCCAAGATTTTTATAAGGATAAATTGCTTGAAGCAGGGCTTGAGGTACTAATTCCAGACCAAGCTGGCATTGCCGAGGTCAACCGAATCATCTATGATGAGCTTTGTCTGGGAGACATTAAAGACAGCTCCAAGCAAACCTACCTTGCCATCATTGATGATTTGAAAAATGCTGGCGCAGAAGCCGTTATCCTAGGCTGTACAGAGATTGGTCTCCTCGTCAAACAAGCAGACACAGACCTCCCCCTCTATGACACAACAGCTATCCATGCAGAGAAAGCCGCACAGCTGTCTCTTGAGGATAAATAGTTAATAAATATTAGCGATCGTAGGCCGCCCACCCAATGTTTCACGCCGTGGGGAGAGCGTAAGCGACGGAATTGTTGAGACCTTAGGCTCAACAATTAGCCATGAAACCGAAGGTTTGCTGGTGTCCGCCCCACCTAAGTGAAACATCATTAAAAAACTGCCCGTCAGGGCAAAGAAAAAATAAATTAGAAATCTGGCTGAAAGCCAAAGGAGTTTAAAACAATGCTAAACCGTTATTCACGCCCTGAGATGGCGAACATTTGGAGTGAAGAGAACAAGTACCGTGCTTGGCTGGAGGTCGAGATTTTGGCTGATGAGGCATGGTCGGAGCTGGGGGAAATCCCTAAGGAAGATGTGGCGAAAATTCGTGCCAATGCGGACTTTGACATCGACCGTATTCTGGAGATTGAGCAGGAGACCCGCCACGATGTGGTGGCCTTTACCCGTGCGGTGTCTGAAACGCTTGGCCGCGAGCGCAAGTGGGTTCACTACGGTCTCACCTCGACCGATGTGGTGGACACGGCCTACGGCTACCTCTACAAGCAGGCGAACGCCATCATTCGCAAGGACTTGGATGATTTCCTCAGGATTATCGCTGATAAGGCACGTGAACACAAGTTTACCATCATGATGGGCCGTACCCACGGTGTTCATGCGGAGCCAACGACTTTTGGTCTTAAATTAGCCACTTGGTACAGCGAAATGAAGCGCAACATTGAGCGTTTTGAACATGCGGCCGCCGGTGTCGAAGCCGGGAAAATCTCCGGTGCCGTTGGGAATTTTGCCAACATTCCGCCATTTGTGGAAAAATACGTCTGTGAAAAATTAGGCATCCGTGCTCAGGAAATTTCCACTCAAGTTCTGCCGCGTGATCTGCATGCTGAATACTTTGCCGTTCTTGCCAGCATTGCAACCTCAATTGAACGCATGGCGACGGAAATCCGCGGTCTGCAAAAATCAGAACAGCGCGAAGTGGAAGAGTTCTTTGCCAAGGGTCAAAAGGGCAGCTCTGCCATGCCTCATAAGCGTAACCCGATCGGCTCTGAAAATATGACGGGTCTTGCGCGTGTCATCCGTGGTCACATGATTACGGCTTACGAGGACGTCTCTCTCTGGCACGAACGTGACATTTCCCACTCCTCGGCTGAGCGCATCATCGCACCGGATACGACTATTCTCATTGACTACATGCTCAATCGTTTTGGCAATATCGTCAAGAACCTGACCGTTTTCCCAGAAAACATGAAGCGCAATATGGGGTCAACCTTCGGTCTTATTTTCAGCCAGCGCGTCATGCTTAAGCTCATCGAAAAAGGCATGACCCGTGAAGAAGCCTACGACCTGGTTCAGCCGAAAACAGCCTACTCATGGGACAATCAAGTGGACTTCAAACCGCTTCTTGAAGCTGATGAAGCTGTTACGTCGCGTTTGAGCCAGGATGAGATTGATGAGCTGTTCAACCCTGTTTACTACACCAAGCGTGTTGATGAGATCTTCAAGCGCATTGGCCTGGAAGATTAATAAACGACAGACAGCTGTGACGAAAGTCGCAGCTTTTTACATTTAAAATCAGCATAAAAATATTAGAAAAATTTACTATATTATAGACTTATGATAGAATAATAAAAAATGAGAAAGAGATTTTATGTTAGAAGATTTTGGGGAGAGAGTAAAACGGCTGCGGTTAGAAAAGGGGCTGACCAAGGAAGTTTTCTGTTAAGATGAGTCTGAGCTGTCCATGCGGCAGCTGACAAGGATTGAGTCGGCAGAGTCAATTCCCACACTCAGGAAAGCTGTTTATATCGCTGAACGTTTGGGTGTGACACTGGATTATCTGACTGATGGAAGAAACATTGACCTGCCTAGCCGCTACAAGGAGCTGAAGTATCTGTTACTGAGAACACCGACCTACGGCGATCAGGAAAAACTGGCTGAAAGGGAGGCTTATTTTGATGAGATTTTTAATCATTTTTACGACACCCTGCCGGAAGAAGAGCAGCTTGTGGTTGATGCCCTTCAGTCGAAATTAGACATTCATCTCAGTGAAAATATTGATTTTGGGGTTGGCATTTTAAATGATTATTTTGACCAGATTTTGATGCGCAAACGCTATCAGGTAAATGATCTAATCATCATTGACCTCTATTTTTCCTGTTTGACCATCAGTGATCTGCGGATGGATATGTTTGATCTGGATAAGTACAATCAACTGATGCAGGTCCTTTTAAAGCAGAGCGATTATCTGCCCGTGGAAGATTTATTTGTGCTCAATAATGTTCTGCTCAACAATTTCGGCATTCTCCTTCTTTTGGAAAAATATGACATGATTAAAGAGCTGATTGCAGTTGCCAATGATATCATGATGAAAACGTCTGATTTTCAAAAGAAGCCCATTGTCAGCATCCTTGAATGGAAGCATTATCTGCTGGCAGAAAATAATGAAGCGAAAGCCAGAAAACATTATGACTCTGCTATTTTGTTTGCGAAATTAACAGAAAATACTGTATTGAAAGAACAGTTGGAAAAAGAGTGGCAGCAGGATTCCCAAAACAGGACATAGATGTCCTGTTCTTTTCTTCTCCAATACCTTATAATGAATACCATCAACAAAGAAAGGAGAAGACTATGGCTGCAATTTTTTCAACCTTTTTAAGAGCTCTTGACTGGTGGGGTATCTAGTCTGTAAAAACACAGCTAAAACTTCCGGATAAGGCTCTTTGATCGGTATAAGACCGCACAGCTCTCTAAACAGAAGTATTTAAAGCGGTCTTAGGGTCAAAAAGAGAAAGATTTTTGCTTTTTCAGCAAAGGTCTTTCTTTTTTTTGCAGCTCTTTTTAAATTTTTAGCTGAGGCTGATTTATGTCTTTTTCTTTTGCCGGCAAGATGATACAATTAAACTATGACTAGAATTTTAGATAATGAGCTTATGGGCGATGAAGAGTTTGCTGAACGGACTCTGCGCCCGCAGTACTTGCAGGAATATATTGGTCAAAATAAGGTAAAGGATCAGCTGAAGATTTTTATTGAGGCGGCCAAACAGCGCGATGAAGCGCTGGATCATGTGCTGCTCTTTGGCCCTCCGGGGCTCGGTAAGACCACCATGGCCTTTGTCATCGCGAATGAACTGGGAGTCAATCTCAAACAAACCAGCGGACCGGCTATTGAGAAGGCTGGTGATTTGGTTGCTGTTCTCAATGAATTGGAACCCGGGGATGTACTGTTTATTGATGAAATTCACCGAATGCCCATGGCTGTAGAAGAGGTTCTTTACAGTGCTATGGAGGATTTCTACATTGACATTATGATTGGTGCCGGGGAGACCTCTCGCAGTGTGCATCTGGATTTACCGCCTTTTACGCTGATTGGCGCAACGACACGTGCCGGTATGCTTTCTAACCCTTTGCGGGCCCGCTTTGGGATTACCGGTCACATGGAATACTATACAGAAGCTGACCTGACCGAGATTGTTGAGCGGACAGCGGATATTTTTGAGATGGAAATTACCCATCAGGCTTCGCTCGAATTAGCCAGACGCTCCCGCGGTACTCCGCGTATTGCTAACCGTCTGTTAAAGCGCGTGCGTGATTATGCTCAGATTATGGGAGACGGTCTGATTGATGATCAAATAATGGATAAGGCTCTGACCATGCTTGATGTGGATCATGAAGGGCTGGATTATATTGACCAGAAGATTCTCAAAACAATGATTGAAATCTATCACGGCGGCCCTGTGGGCCTGGGAACGCTGTCGGTGAATATCGCGGAAGAGCGTGAAACGGTTGAGGACATGTATGAGCCCTATCTCATTCAAAAAGGGTTTATGATGAGAACCCGCAGCGGCCGGGTTGCAACGGCTAAGGCTTATGAGCACTTGGGCTATGATTATATAGAAAACAAGTAGCTGTTTAACACGTCAAAGGAAGTACATATGAAGAAAATTTGTTTTGTTTGTTTGGGAAATATCTGCCGCAGCCCAATGGCCGAATTTGTCATGAAAGCTGTTGCTTCCGACAATCTTGAAATTGCCAGCCGGGCTACTTCCGGCTGGGAGCACGGCAATCCGATTCATCGCGGAACACAGAAAATTTTTAAAAAGTATGATATTGCCTATGATTCTTCCAAGAAATCTCAGCAGATCAGCATGACTGACTTTCGCTATTTTGATGTTATCATTGGTATGGATCGTGCAAATGTCCGTGATTTGAAGAAAATGTCAAAGGGTCAGTTTGATGATAAAATCTTCCTGTTTACTGACGGCGGGGTGCCGGATCCTTATTATACAGGGGACTTTGAAGAAACTTACCGCTTAGTCCAAAAGGGCTGCCGCATGTGGCTGGGAAAAATTGATTAGCTGCACCTTGTTATATTTTCAAATTGTAGTAAAATGACATTATTAAAATAGAATTGAATGGATAAGATGAAGAAAATACAGATAACAAGAGAAAAATTAGAATTATTAGCTGTCATTGTCATTGTTGTATGCGGTTTATCTGTTTTTAGCATTAAATTTGGCAGCAAGGCAACGCTGACTTATGAAAATGGCAAGATTCAATATACAGGCTATGTTCTCAACCACCGGATGAACGGTTACGGAAAGCTTACCTACCCTAACGGGGATGTTTACGAGGGCGATTTTGCGAACGGTGTTTTCAGCGGCCGCGGCACCTTTAAATCCGGCATGGGCTGGTCTTATACCGGCGAGTTTAAGAAAGGGCAGGCTGACGGTCAGGGAAAGCTGATTGCTAAGGACAAGAAAATTTATAAAGGAAAGTTTAAACAGGGAATTTATCAAAAATGAGAATAAAATGGTTTTCTTTTGTTAGAGTTGTCGGGCTTTTTCTGGTTTTATTCTATCACTTCTTTAAGCAGGCTTTTCCGGGCGGCTTTATTGGAGTAGACGTTTTCTTCACCTTTTCAGGGTATCTTATCACAGCCTTGCTGATTGATGAGTATGCTCGAAATAAGGCAATAGACCTTTTAGGCTTTTTGCGTCGGCGCTTTTACCGTATTGTTCCGCCTTTGGTTATCATGGTGCTGGTAACCATGCCTTTTACGCTTTTGGTTAGAAAAGATTTTGTAGCGGATATCGGCCGGCAGATTGCTGCTGTACTGGGATTCACGACTAATCTGTATGAGATTTTTACGGGCAGCAGCTATGAAAGTCAGTTTATCCCGCATCTTTTTGTCCATACCTGGAGTTTAGCCATTGAAGTGCACTTTTACCTTTTTTGGGGGATTCTGGTGTGGTTTTTGTCGAAAAAGGTTAAAGATCAGCGGCAGTTCCGCGGGCTGATTTTCCTGATTTCAGCGGCTTTGTTTCTTCTCAGTTTTGCCAGCATGTTTATTCGTGCTTTCTTTGTAAGTAATTTTTCAGCGATTTATTTTTCAACGCTGACGCACATTTTTCCATTTTTCCTGGGAGCTATTTTTGCGACAACCTCAGGGATTCGTGAAACAACCAAGCGGTTTAAGAAAAATGTTCGCCTCTGGCCGACAAAGCGCGTGCTTGTTTACGTGATCGGCAGTGCGGCTCTGCTCTTTCTGCTGGGCTTCGTACTTGACTTTGATAATATTATTACTTATCTATTTGGTTTTGGTCTGGCCAGTCTGTTTACAGCTGTTATGGTTTACTCCAGCCGTATTTTGCATGAGCAGACACCGGACATATCAGAACCTGCCCTTGTGACCTATTTGGCTGATATCAGCTATGGGATGTATCTTTTTCACTGGCCTTTTTACATCATTTTTGGTCAGTTGATGAACAATTGGCTGGCAGTTATTTTCACTCTGTTTTTCTCCGTTGTCTTCTCGACGCTTTCTTACTACCTTGTTGAACCTTATATTGCCGGTAAACGTTCGTCTCTTTTAGGTCTGGAAATTCATCTGGATCAGTATAAAAAATGGTTTTACGGTCTTGCTGGTCTTTTGACAGCCATCGCTTTGGGTATTACCGTTACTGCACCAAGCGTCGGTGCTTTTGAAACAGGACTTCTGGTGGATTCTCTCAATCAGGCTGACAATAACATGAACCGAACCCATACGCTTGCTGCCGGTGATGCCGGTGCCATCAGTGATATTACGGTTATCGGTGACTCGGTCACACTGCGCTCCAGTTCTGCTTTTTCAGCAGTCCTGCCGGAAGCGCAGGTTGACGCAGCGGTCAGCCGAAATTTTGAAAGTGCCTATGAAATCTTTCAAAATCACATCACAAATAAAAGCCTGTCCAAAACAGTGGTGCTTGCTGTCGGTGTCAATTCGATAGAAGGGTATGAAAATAATCTCCAGCAATTCATTGACGGGCTTCCTGACGGCCACCGTTTAGTCATTGTGACGCCTTACAATACTAAAGATGAACGCATTCCTGATGTTCGCAGCTATGAGTTAAGTCTGGCTAAAAAGTACAAATATGTCACGGTTGCAGACTGGTATGAGGCAGCTGTTGCGCATTCTGAAATTTGGACGGAGTCTGATGGTGTCCACTATAATGACAGCAGTGATGAAGGGGCGAAACTCTATGTTGAAACCATCAAAAAAGCCATTCAGACCTCTGCTAAAAAGCCTGCCAAAGGTGAAAAATAAGCAGTCGTTAAGAGCAGGCAACTGATTCCTCGTTCTATAAATAAAAGCATATCTGCTATAAATCGGCGGGTATGCTTTTTGATTGCTGTCTCCTGTGTGAATAAATGCTACAGAATAATGCTAGCAAAGCCAATATAAAGCGAAAAAATAAAGAGAAAAGCTGACACTGCTTAGGTCAATCAGCACCTAAAGCTAACGTTCGATGTCAGTTATAATAACATTTACAAAATCTTTAAAAAACTTTTAAAATGGGCTTGCAAAAACAAATTCTTGCGTTATAATATAGGTGACATCAAATGGTAGAAACAGGAGGGTATCGTGCAAATGTCTGCTTTGCTTTACAATGCTTTGGCGGTGGTATGGATTTCCATTGCCGGGGTAGATTCTCGTTGGGGCAACTAAATTTTTTACTCAAAAAGCCGGGCATGTCTCGGCTTTTTGCCTTCCTGCAGCAGATATCCGGCAAAAAGAAAACAGGCTTTTACCGGTTTAGCTGACAGCAGTTCTGGATTTTTAGCTCGGCTGAATAAAGCTGCGCTCTTTTGATATAATTATGGTATAATGCTAAAAAAGCTATCTATAAAAGAAGAGGATGAATCATGACCCTAGTTTATCAATCGACTCGTGATGCCAACAATACTGTGACTGCCAGCCAGGCCATTCTGCAGGGATTAGCTGCAGACGGCGGTTTGTTCACACCTGTTTCTTATCCGCAGGTTGAGCTGGATTTTGAACAGCTTAAAACAGCTTCTTATCAGGAAGTTGCTAAATTAGTTTTGTCTGCTTTTTTAGATGATTTTACTGAAGAAGAGCTGGATTATTGCATTACACATGCTTATGATGATAAGTTTGACACACCGGCGATTGCACCGCTTGTGAAACTTAATGGCCAGTATAATCTTGAGCTCTTTCACGGCTCAACAATTGCTTTTAAGGACATGGCTTTGTCTATTCTCCCTTATTTGATGACAGCAGCAGCTAAAAAGCAGGGTGTTGATAATAAAATTGTCATTTTAACGGCAACATCGGGGGATACCGGTAAAGCTGCCATGGCAGGCTTTGCTGATGTTCCCGGAACAGAGATCATTGTCTTTTATCCTCACGGAGGCGTCAGCAAAATCCAAGAACTGCAAATGACAACACAAAAAGGGAGCAACACTCACGTCGTTGCCATTGAAGGGAATTTTGACGATGCTCAGACCAATGTTAAAAAAATGTTCAATGATGCTGAACTGCGGGATAAGCTGCTGCAAAAAGGAGCTCAGTTTTCTTCTGCCAATTCAATGAATGTCGGCCGCTTGATTCCTCAGGTTGTTTACTATGTTTATGCCTATGCGCAGCTGGTCAAATCCGGAGATATTCAAAATGGGGACAAGGTCAACTTTACCGTGCCAACCGGAAACTTTGGCAATATCTTGGCTGCCTACTATGCTTATCAAATTGGTGTACCAATTGGAAAATTGATCTGTGCTTCCAATGAAAACAATGTACTGACTGATTTCTTCAAAACCGGAACCTATGATAAAAAACGTGAATTTTACGTTACTACCAGTCCGTCCATGGATATTTTGGTTTCATCAAACTTAGAGCGACTCATTTTTCATCTGCTGGGCAATGATTCTGCTAAGACAAAAGAGCTTATGGAAGCTCTGGCAGAAAAAGGCGAATATACCTTGGAAAATGCAGACAGAGACATTTTAGATTTGTTTGCAGCAGGGTTTGCCAGCGAAGCAGAAACAGCTGCAGAAATTAAGCGTGTTTATGAGGAGAATAAGTACGTTGAAGATCCGCACACAGCTGTGGCTTCTGCTGTCTACCGTGCCTATAAGACGGCTTCGGGGGATTCTAAACCGACGGTCATGGCTTCAACAGCCAGCCCTTATAAGTTTCCGCGGGTTACTGTTCAGGCAGTCACCGGTAAGGATTCGGGAGATGATTTTGCAGCTGTCCGCGACTTAAATGAGCTGTCGGGCGTTGCTGTACCGACAGCAGTTGCCGGCCTTGACAGTGCTCCGATTCGCCATCGTAAGGTGGTTGCGGCTGCTGATATGCAAAAAGCAGTTGAGTCTTATTTAGAAATCTAAAGGGGAGGCTGGAACCAAATTCCAGCCTCTTAATTATAACTAAAAGTATCGTTCGCAAGGGCTGGTTTTTCAGTAAGGAATAATTTCGTTAAACTGATACATAATCGGTTCTTTTTTATTCAGTATGTTGACAGTAAGCTGTAAGGCAATATAAAAGAATTTTGGTCTTGTGAGAGGTTTTCGTGTATAGGAATATGAAGCAAAGAAAGAAAATTATCGGGCTTGCTCTGCCGGCTATGGCAGAGAACCTTTTGCAGATGCTGATGGGGGTTGTGGACAATTATTTGGTTGCGCAGCTCGGCTTAGCGGCTGTTTCAGGTGTTTCGGTCGCAAATAACATTATTACTGTTTACCAAGCTGTTTTTATTGCTCTCGGAGCTGCGGTATCCAGCCTGATTGCTAAAAGTTTGGGAGAAAAGGATGCTGTCAAAACACGATTTTATCAAGCTCAATCCATTTTTTTAACAATAGTTATCAGCCTGGTTTTGGGAGCGGCATCTTTAATTTTTGGGCGGCAGATGCTGCATTTTTTGGGAACAGCTGCTGATGTGACACGTACAGGAAGTCTTTATTTGGCAGTGGTTGGCGGTCTGATAGCTGCCTTGGGGCTGCAGACAACCTTAGGCGCTGTTTTAAGGGCTCAGGGTAAGGCAAGACTGCCGATGTATGCCAGCTTTTTGACCAATGTTTTGAATGCTCTGTTATCAGCAGCAACCGTTTTTCTGTGCCATTGGGGAATTGCCGGTGTTGCCGGCGCGACAGTGTTTTCACGTCTCGTTGGAGTCGGTGTCCTGGCGAGTCAGCTGCCAGTTAAGGCAATTTTAACTGCGACAAAATTTAAGCTGGATAAAGATTTAACAGCCCTTGCTTTGCCTGCAGCCGGAGAGCGGCTGATGATGCGGGCGGGAGATATTGTTATCGTAGCCATTATTGTCAGGTTTGGGACGACGGCTGTCGCCGGAAATGCAATCGGCGAAACCCTGACACAATTTAATTACATGCCGGGCATAGGAGTTGCCACGGCAACGGTCATCCTGGTCGCTCACTATCTGGGTGAGGGCAGCAAGGACGATATTCGTCAGGTTGTTAGAGAATCCTATGTTCTTTCTACTATATTAATGCTGTCAATCGGAACCCTTGTCTTTTTTGGAGGAAGACACCTGACTCTTCTTTTTACAGACAATAACGAGGCTTTGCAAGCCAGCTTGGTTGTGCTGTTTTATTCTTTTATCGGCGGTCCCGCTACATCGGGCACTTTGATTTTTACAGCAGTCTGGCAAGGTCTGGGAAAGGCCAAGCTCCCTTTTTATGCTACAACAATTGGAATGTGGCTTATCCGTGTCCTTTTAGGGTTCTTTCTGGGTGTCAGCCTGAGCTTGGGCTTATCCGGTGTTTGGCTTGCAACGCTGGCGGATAATATCTTTCGCTGGTTATTCTTGTATTATATGTACAAAAGGTATATGAAAGGGCGGCTAATTAAATAGAGAAAAAGTCTTATCTGCAAGAGAGAGTGAGGAAATTGATTTTTGTGAAATCATAATTTGCCTCGCTCTCTTTTTAAAGCCTTTTCATAGAAGAAAAATAAAAAAAGTCGGCAAACCCCTTGCAATAGAAGGTTTTATTTGTTATACTAATCGGGTGCTGTAAAAAAACAGCTTTTAGTTTTGATGCAAGAGGTTGCGACACGCTCGGTTGCATTGCCACGCAACGGCTGCCGGTTTTCTTGCGGAGCTAGCCTATTATTTTAAATAGACGAGAGGAGAAAAGATGGCAAACAAAAAAATCCGTATCCGTTTGAAAGCATACGAACACCGTACACTTGATACAGCGGCAGAAAAAATCGTAGAAACAGCAACTCGTACAGGCGCAAGCGTAGCCGGTCCGGTACCGCTTCCTACTGAACGCAGTCTTTACACAATTATTCGTGCGACTCACAAGTATAAAGATTCTCGCGAACAATTTGAAATGCGTACGCACAAACGTCTTATTGACATTGTGAACCCAACGCAAAAAACTGTTGATGCGCTTATGAAGCTTGATCTTCCAAGCGGTGTAAACGTAGAAATCAAACTCTAATTCGGTTTGAGCACAAAAAACGCTCGTTAAAAACTTTTTTGAGCATGAAAAACGCTCATTAAAAACTTTTTAAATAAAAATAAGTAAAGGAAATATTTTCTCATGACAAAAGGAATCTTAGGGAAAAAAGTGGGAATGACTCAAATCTTCACTGAAGCCGGTGAATTTATCCCTGTTACTGTCATCGAAGCTGCTCCAAATGTTGTGCTTCAAGTGAAAACTGTTGAAACAGATGGTTATGAAGCAGTTCAAGTTGGTTTTGATGACAAGCGCGAAGTATTGAGTAACAAACCCGCCAAAGGTCACGTAGCAAAAGCTGACACGGCTCCTAAGCGCTTCATTCGTGAATTCAAAAACATTGAAGGCTTAGAAGTTGGTTCAGAATTAACTGTTGAACAGTTCGAAGCTGGTGATGTTGTTGATGTTACTGGTACAACTAAAGGTAAAGGTTTCCAAGGTGCTATTAAACGCCACGGTCAATCACGCGGTCCTATGGCTCACGGTTCTCGTTACCACCGTCGTCCTGGTTCTATGGGACCAGTTGCGCCTAACCGTGTTTTCAAAAACAAACATTTGGCTGGACGCATGGGCGGCAACCGCGTAACGATTCAAAATCTTGAAGTAGTTCAAGTTGTTCCGGAAAAAAACGTTATCCTTATTAAGGGTAATGTGCCGGGTGCTAAGAAATCTCTTATCACCATCAAATCAGCAGTTAAAGCTGCTAAATAATAAGGAAAGGGGAAATCAGTTAACATGGCAAACGTAAAACTATTTGACCAAACTGGTAAAGAAGCTGGTCAAGTGACACTTAATGATGCTGTCTTTGGAATTGAACCAAACGAATCAGTAGTATTTGATGTTGTTATCAGCCAACGTGCTAATCTTCGCCAAGGTACTCATGCGGTTAAAAATCGTTCAGCAGTATCAGGCGGCGGTCGTAAACCATGGCGTCAAAAAGGAACTGGACGTGCGCGTCAAGGTTCTATCCGCTCACCACAATGGCGCGGCGGTGGTGTTGTCTTCGGACCGACTCCGCGTTCATACGGCTACAAACTTCCGCAAAAAGTTCGTCGCCTTGCGTTGAAATCCGTTTATTCAGCAAAAGTTGCTGATGAAAAATTTGTAGCTGTAGATGCTCTTTCTTTCGAAACTCCGAAAACTAAAGAATTTGCACAGGCACTTGCTGCACTCAGCATTGATTCAAAAGTACTTGTTATTCTTGAAGAAGGAAACAAATTTGCTGAATTATCAGCTCGTAACCTTCCAAATGTAAAGGTTGCTACAGCAGCAACTGCAAGTGTCCTTGATATCGTAAACAGCGACAAACTTCTTGTTACTAAAGAAGCAATCTCTAATATCGAGGAGGTTCTTGCATAATGAATTTGTACGACGTCATTAAAAAACCTGTTGTTACTGAAAAATCAATGGTTGCCCTTGAAGAAGGGAAATATACATTTGAAGTTGATACTCGCGCACACAAACTCTTGATCAAACAAGCTGTTGAAGCAGCATTTGACGGTGTGAAAGTTGCCAGTGTCCGTACAGTAAATGTAAAACCAAAACAAAAACGTGTCGGCCGCTATACAGGCTTCACAAACAGAACTAAAAAGGCTATCATCACTCTTACAGCTGATTCAAAAGAAATCGAGTTGTTTGCAGCTGCTGAAGCAGAGTAATCTAAGGAGGAAATAAGGTGGGTATTAAAGTTTATAAACCAACGACAAATGGCCGTCGCAATATGACTTCTTTGGATTTTGCTGAAATCACTACAAGCACTCCCGAGAAATCATTGCTTGCTCCGCTGAAAAGCAAGGCCGGCCGCAACAATAACGGCCGTATCACTGTTCGCCATCAAGGCGGCGGACACAAGCGCCACTACCGGTTGATTGATTTCAAACGTAATAAAGACGGTGTTGAAGCAGTTGTTAAAACAATCGAATACGATCCAAACCGCTCAGCTAACATTGCACTTGTGCACTATGTTGACGGTGTTAAGGCTTATATTATTGCGCCGAAAGGGCTGGAAGTCGGTCAGCACATCGTTTCAGGACCTGAAGCAGACATCAAAGTCGGAAATGCACTTCCGCTTGCTAATATTCCAGTCGGTACAGTTATCCACAACATTGAGTTAAAACCGGGCAAAGGTGCAGAACTTGTTCGTGCAGCCGGAGCTTCTGCTCAAGTACTTGGTCAAGAAGGGAAGTATGTGCTCGTTCGTCTTCAATCAGGCGAAGTTCGCATGGTTCTTGGAACGTGCCGTGCTACAGTAGGTACAGTCGGCAATGAACAGCATGGTTTGGTTAACTATGGTAAAGCAGGACGCAGCCGCTGGAAAGGTGTTCGCCCAACTGTTCGCGGTTCTGTAATGAACCCTAATGATCACCCGCACGGTGGTGGTGAAGGTAAAGCACCGGTTGGACGTAAAGCGCCGTCTACTCCATGGGGTAAACCTGCGCTTGGTCTTAAAACACGCAATAAAAAAGCTAGATCAAATAAACTTATCGTTCGTCGCCGCAACGAAAAATAGCCAGCCGATCAGAAAGTTGTTGATCTTTCACAGCAAAACCTCTGCACAGTTGACGAGGAAAAAAGTGAGTTGCAAAACAAAACTATTTTACCCTCAGCTGCTGCATTTAGCCGGTTAGCTGACCGGCTTATACATTCCGCCAGCTCGGTAGGGTCTGTCAGGAAAAAGCTCAATTTGGACTTTTTCCGCTTCCCAAGCCGCTGTGGTACATTTATTTAAAGGAGAAAATAACATAATGGGACGCAGTCTTAAAAAAGGACCTTTCGTCGATGAGCATTTGATGAAAAAAATCGAAGCTCAAGCTAATGACGAAAAGAAAAAAGTTATCAAAACTTGGTCACGTCGTTCAACGATTTTCCCAAGTTTCATCGGATATACAATCGCAGTTTATGACGGCCGCAAACATGTTCCTGTTTACATTCAGGAAGACATGGTAGGTCACAAGCTTGGTGAATTTGCACCAACACGTACTTACAAAGGTCACGCAGCTGACGATAAGAAAACACGTCGTTAATAGGAGGAGGACACAATGGCAGAAATTACTTCAGCTAAAGCAATGGCTCGTACAGTGCGTGTTTCACCTCGTAAAACACGTCTTGTTCTTGATCTTATCCGTGGTAAGAACGTTGCTGACGCAATCGCAATCTTGAAATTCACTCCAAACAAAGCAGCACGCATCGTTGAAAAGACGCTTAATTCAGCAGTTGCCAATGCAGAAAATAACTTTGGTTTGGAAAAAGCTAATTTGGTAGTATCTGAAACATTTGCTAACGAAGGACCAACCATGAAACGTTTCCGTCCGCGTGCCAAAGGTTCAGCTTCACCAATCAACAAACGCACAACTCACGTCACAGTAGTTGTTGCAGAAAAATAAGGAGGTAAAATCGTGGGTCAAAAAGTACATCCAATTGGTATGCGTGTCGGGATCATCCGTGACTGGGATGCGAAATGGTATGCTGAAAAAGAATACGCGGATTACCTTCATGAAGATCTTGCAATCCGTAAATTCATTCAAAAAGAATTGGCTGACGCTTCAATTTCAACTATTGAAATCGAACGCGCAGTAAACAAAGTAAATGTTTCCCTTCATACTGCAAAACCAGGTATGGTTATCGGTAAAGGCGGAGCAAATGTTGACGCTCTTCGTGCGCAACTTAACAAATTGACTGGAAAACAAGTTCACATCAATATCGTTGAAATTAAATCACCGGATCTTGATGCTCACCTTGTTGGTGAAAACATCGCTCGTCAACTTGAGCAGCGTGTTGCTTTCCGCCGTGCACAAAAACAAGCTATCCAACGTACAATGCGTGCGGGTGCTAAAGGAATTAAAACTCAGGTATCAGGCCGCTTGAACGGTGCAGATATTGCCCGCAGCGAAGGATACTCAGAAGGAACTGTTCCGCTTCACACACTGCGTGCGGATATCGACTATGCTTGGGAAGAAGCTGATACAACTTATGGTAAGCTCGGTGTTAAAGTTTGGATTTACCGTGGTGAAATTCTTCCAGCTCGTAAAAACACTAAAGGAGGCAAATAACAAATGTTAGTACCTAAACGTGTTAAACACCGTCGTGAGTTCCGCGGAAAAATGCGCGGTGAAGCTAAAGGCGGAAAAGAAGTAGCATTCGGAGAATACGGTCTTCAGGCTACAACCAGCCACTGGATTACCAACCGCCAAATCGAAGCTGCCCGTATCGCAATGACGCGTTACATGAAACGTGGCGGTAAAGTTTGGATTAAAATCTTCCCTCATAAATCATACACTGCTAAAGCTATCGGTGTGCGTATGGGTTCAGGGAAAGGTGCTCCTGAAGGATGGGTAGCGCCGGTTAAACGCGGCAAAATCATGTTTGAAATTGCCGGTGTACCGGAAGAAGTTGCTCGTGAGGCGCTTCGCCTTGCCAGCCACAAGCTGCCGGTTAAGACGAAATTCGTGAAACGTGAAGCAGAATAAGGAGAAAACATGAAACTTCAAGAAATTAAAGATTTTGTTAAAGAGCTTCGTGGTCTTTCTCAAGAAGAACTTGCTAAGAAAGAAAACGAACTGAAAAAAGAACTTTTTGATCTTCGTTTCCAAGCTGCAGCAGGTCAACTTGATCAAACTGCCCGTTTGAACGAAGTTAAAAAGCAAATTGCACGTGTGAAAACAGTGCAGTCTGAAAACAAATAATAGATTGGGAAAGGAGTCTTTTAAATGGAACGTAAACAACGTAGAACATTAGTTGGTCGTGTTGTATCAGATAAAATGGACAAAACAATCACAGTTGTAGTTGAAACAAAACGTAACCACCCAGTCTATGGTAAACGTATTAACTACTCTAAAAAATATAAGGCACATGATGAAAACAATGTTGCCAAAGAAGGCGATATTGTCCGCATCATGGAAACTCGTCCGCTTTCAGCAACAAAGCATTTCCGCCTTGTTGAAGTGGTTGAAGAAGCTGTTATTATTTAATCAAACCTGAAAGGAGAAAAACTTAAATGATTCAATCAGAAAGTCGTTTAAAAGTCGCTGACAACAGCGGTGCTCGCGAAATCTTGACTATCAAAGTTCTTGGTGGGTCAGGCCGTAAATTCGCTAACATCGGTGATGTTATCGTTGCTTCAGTAAAACAAGCTACTCCTGGTGGTGCGGTTAAAAAGGGTGACGTTGTCAAAGCCGTTATCGTTCGTACCAAATCAGGTGCTCGTCGTGCTGATGGTTCATACATCAAGTTCGATGAGAATGCAGCTGTTCTTATCCGTGATGATAAAACACCTCGCGGAACTCGTATCTTTGGTCCGGTAGCTCGTGAACTGCGTGAAGGCAACTTCATGAGAATCGTGTCATTGGCACCAGAAGTACTTTAATTTAAACACAAACGAAGTCCCCTGACAATTTGTCAGGGTGCCCATAGGGCGTAAGAAATATACAGAGGAGAATAACTCAAATGTTTGTAAAAAAAGGCGATAAAGTTCGCGTTATTGCTGGCAAGGACAAAGGCGTAGAAGCTGTAGTCCTCAAAGCTCTTCCAAAAGTAAATAAAGTTGTTGTTGAAGGTGTAGCTATCATCAAGAAACATCAAAAACCAAACAACGAAAACCCTCAAGGTGCTATTGTGGAAAAAGAAGCACCAATCCATGCATCAAACGTTCAAGTCCTTGACAAAAACGGCGTTGCTGGACGTGTCGGTTACAAGTTTGTTGACGGCAAAAAAGTTCGTTACAACAAAAAGTCAGGCGAAGTGCTTGATTAATCACGAAGGAAAGGAGAAGTATAATGGCAAATCGCTTAAAAGAAAAATATCTTAATGAAGTAGTTCCTGCATTGACAGAAAAATTCAGCTACTCATCTGTAATGGCTGTGCCTAAGGTTGAAAAAATCGTCCTTAACATGGGTGTTGGTGACGCTGTATCAAATGCTAAAAACCTTGAAAAAGCTGCTGATGAATTGGCGCTTATCTCAGGTCAAAAACCACTTATCACTAAAGCTAAGAAATCAATCGCCGGCTTCCGTCTTCGTGAAGGGGTTGCTATCGGTGCGAAAGTTACCCTTCGTGGCGAACGCATGTATGAATTCTTGGATAAATTGGTTACTGTATCACTTCCGCGTGTGCGTGACTTCCACGGCGTGCCGACAAAATCATTTGACGGACGCGGCAACTACACACTCGGCATTAAAGAACAATTGATCTTCCCGGAAATCAACTTTGATAATGTTGACAGAGTACGCGGTCTTGATATTGTTATCGTAACAACTGCTAATACCGATGAAGAATCACGTGAATTGCTTACAGGCCTTGGAATGCCTTTTGCAAAATAATAAGGAGGTTTAAATTTGGCTAAAAAATCTATGGTTGCTAAGAGCAAACGCCCGGCAAAATTCTCTACGCAAGCTTATACCCGTTGTGAAAAATGCGGCCGTCCGCATTCAGTCTACCGCAAATTTAAACTTTGCCGTGTCTGCTTCCGCGAATTAGCTTACAAGGGACAAATTCCCGGCGTAACAAAAGCGTCTTGGTAATTAAATGATACTAAGGGCGTGACGGACTAAGTGAAAATAGGAAATCTAACGACGAACGCTTGCGTTCTAGGTGGATTTCTCTTTTTCACACAGGCCGTAGCCCGAGTTCAAATGAAATGATACTAAGGCTTTATCCTTAGTTCAAATCAACTTTTTAACTGAAAAGTTATCAAAATGCCGTACAGGCATCATTAACTAGCAAGTGAAAACTTCAAACTACTAGTAAGAGGAGAAAAAATAAATGGTTATGACTGACCCGATTGCAGACTTTCTGACACGTATCCGCAATGCAAACCAAGCGAATCACAGTGTTGTTGAAGCTCCTGCATCAAACATCAAAAAGGGAATTGCTGAAATTCTTAAACGCGAAGGCTTTGTGAAAAATGTTGAAGTCGTCGAAGATGATAAACAAGGAATCATCCGTGTTTTTCTTAAATACGGACAAAATGGTGAAAAAGTTATCACCGGCTTAAAACGTATCTCTAAACCAGGTCTTCGTATTTATACGAAAAGTACAGAAGTTCCCAAAGTTCTTAACGGACTTGGAATTGCAATCATTTCAACTTCAGAAGGACTTTTGACTGACAGAGAAGCCCGTCAAAAGAACGTTGGAGGCGAAGTGGTGGCTTACGTTTGGTAATCCCGTAAGAGATATCCAAAAAACTGCTCATTTGAATACGGGCTAAAACCTGTGTGAAAAAGATAAACTTTCCTAGAAACCTGAGTTTCTGCGTCAAGTTTCCTATTTTCACTTTGGTTTTTGACGCCCTTTGTATCATGAGCACCCCGTGAAAACTGGTCGTTCAAAGAGCGGCTTGATAATCTAACAGGAGAAAATAATTTATGTCACGTATTGGTAATAAGGTGATTACATTGCCTGCCGGTGTAGAACTGAGCAATAAAGACAATGTCGTTACTGTAAAAGGACCTAAAGGGGAACTTACTCGTGA
Source organism: Streptococcus sp. ELY_90 (assembly GCF_058314475.1). Lineage (NCBI taxonomy): Bacteria > Bacillati > Bacillota > Bacilli > Lactobacillales > Streptococcaceae > Streptococcus > Streptococcus sp. ELY_90. Next base: position 8,742 of record NZ_JBZFUJ010000011.1, on the reverse strand, counting down.
GTTTCCAAAAGCTATTGAAATCAAGGTTGAAGGTACTGAAGTATCTCTTCACCGTCCAAATGATTCTAAAGAAATGAAAACAATCCACGGTACAACCCGTGCCAACTTGAATAACATGGTTGTCGGCGTTTCTGAAGGTTTCAAAAAAGAACTTGAAATGCAGGGTGTCGGTTACCGTGCTCAGCTTCAAGGAAAAAAACTTGTGCTTTCTGTTGGTAAATCTCACCAAGATGAAGTGGAAGCTCCGGAAGGAATTACTTTTGAAGTTCCGTCCGCTACAGCTATCATCGTAAACGGAATCAATAAGGAAGTTGTCGGTCAGACAGCTGCTTATATCCGCGGACTCCGTGCTCCTGAGCCATATAAAGGCAAAGGTATTCGTTACGCTGGTGAATATGTACGCCGCAAAGAAGGTAAAACAGGTAAATAAGATTAGTTTAATAGCATTTGTAATATACTGCAGCTGCTATAGAACAACTTTGTCAGTTTGATAATTATAAAATTTAAGAGGTAAAAATTGTGATTTCGAAACCAGATAAAAATAAAATCCGTCAAAAACGCCACCGTCGCGTTCGCGGTAAACTCTCTGGAACTGCTGATCGCCCACGTTTGAACGTTTTCCGTTCTAATACAGGCATCTACGCTCAAGTAATTGATGACGTAGCGGGTGTAACGCTCGCAAGTGCTTCAACTCTTGACAAAGAAGTTTCAAAAGGAACTAAAACAGAACAAGCCGTTGTTGTTGGGAAACTCGTTGCTGAACGCGCAGTAGCTAAAGGTATTTCTGAAGTGGTGTTTGACCGCGGTGGATATCTCTATCACGGACGTGTTAAAGCTTTGGCTGATGCAGCTCGTGAAAACGGATTGAAATTCTAATAGGGAGGACACTTAATAATGGCATTTAAAGATAATGCAGTAGAACTTGAAGAACGCGTTGTTGCGATTAACCGTGTTACAAAAGTTGTTAAAGGCGGACGCCGTCTTCGCTTTGCTGCTCTTGTAGTTGTTGGAGACCGTAACGGCCGTGTAGGCTTTGGTACCGGTAAGGCTCAGGAAGTACCGGAAGCTATTCGCAAGGCAGTAGATACTGCTAAGAAAAATATGATTGAAGTACCAATGGTTGGAACAACAATTCCTCACGAAGTGCGTTCAGAATTTGGCGGTGCTCGTGTCTTGCTGAAACCAGCTGTAGAAGGTGCTGGAGTTGCTGCCGGCGGTGCAGTTCGTGCCGTTGTGGAATTGGCCGGTGTGGCAGATATCACATCTAAATCACTCGGTTCAAACACTCCAATCAACATTGTTCGCGCAACAGTTGAAGGCTTGAAACAGCTTAAACGTGCAGAAGATGTTGCTGCCCTTCGCGGTGTTTCAGTTTCTGATTTAGCATAAGAAAGGAGAAGTCATGGCACAACTTAAAATTACTTTGACTAAGTCTCCAATCGGCCGCATTCCTGCACAGCGTAAAACCGTTGTTGCCCTTGGACTTGGTAAATTGAACAGCTCAGTTGTCAAAGAAGACAACCCGGCTATTCGCGGTATGGTCAACAAAGTTTCACACTTAGTGACTGTAGAAGAAGTTAACTAACATCGGTCAGCTGAAATGATGAGAAAACAGCTTTCTCACCATTGATCATGCCTGTCCTTGCAAAGCTGGCTGTACAGGTACCTCCGGCTTTGGCTGGAAGGAGCTGCACAGTCAGCTGCTGAAATTTATCAAGTCGCAGCGATTTATCGCTGCGGCTTGAATGCAATATAAATTCGTATAGGCGAGTCTTTACAGGGAACACCTTTTCCCCTGTAGAGGCGTTAGCATTTTACAAATAAGGAGAAAAATTTAAATGAAACTTCATGAATTAAAACCTGCTCAAGGTTCTCGCAAAGTTCGCAACCGTGTTGGACGTGGTTCATCATCAGGTAACGGTAAAACTGCAGGCCGCGGTCAAAAGGGCCAAAAATCCCGCAGCGGCGGCAGCATCCGTCCCGGATTTGAAGGCGGTCAAACTCCGCTTTTCCGCCGTCTTCCAAAACGCGGATTTACAAATATCAATGCTAAAGAATATGCACTTGTTAACCTTGACAAATTAAATGTCTTTGAAGATGGTGCAGAAGTTACTCCTGCTGTTCTTAAAGAAGCAGGAATCGTTCGCAATGAAAAATCAGGGGTTAAAATTCTTGGTAACGGCGAATTGACTAAAAAATTAACTGTTAAAGCAGCTAAATTCTCAAAATCTGCTGAAGCAGCAATCACTGCTAAAGGTGGTTCAATCGAGGTGATCTAATGTTTTTTAGACTTTTAAAAGACGCCCTGAAGGTGAAAAGTGTTAGAAAAAAGATTTTCTTTACAATTTTTATCATCTTTGTGTTTCGTGTTGGTACGCACATCACTGTACCAGGCATCAATGCTAAAAGTCTTGAACAAATAAGTGATCTGCCATTTTTAAATATGCTAAATCTGGTCAGCGGTAATGCCATGAGTAACTTCTCCGTTTTCTCCATGGGGGTCAGCCCTTATATTACCGCATCGATCGTAGTTCAGCTCTTACAAATGGATATATTGCCTAAGTTTGTTGAATGGGGTAAGCAGGGTGAAGTCGGACGCCGTAAACTTAATCAAGCGACGCGTTATATTTCGCTGATTCTTGCTTTCTTCCAATCTATTGGTATTGCTTACGGTTTCAATGCCCTCTCCAGTGTCGGTATTGTATCAACGCCAAACATGCAAACATTTCTTTTAATTGGTGCTATTTTAACGGCAGGAAGTGTGATTGTGACTTGGATCGGAGATCAAATTTCCGATAAAGGTTTCGGCAACGGTGTCTCAATGATTATCTTTGCCGGGATTATTTCCTCTATACCTGAGACCATAAAATCAGTCTATGAAGATTATTTTGTCAATATTCGTTCTGATGAGCTGACAACTTCTTTGATTTTTGTAGGACTGCTGATTTTGGCCAGTCTGCTGATCATCTTCTTTACAACCTTTGTTCAACAGGCAGAATATAAAATTCCAATCCAATATACGAAGCTGGCACAAGGTGCGCCGACGAATTCTTATCTTCCGTTAAAGATAAATCCGGCAGGCGTTATTCCGGTCATCTTTGCAAGTTCCATTACAACTATTCCAAGTACCATACTGCCGTTTTTCCAACACGGCCGTGATATTCCTTGGATGGCGACCTTGCAGGAATGGCTGTCCTATACCAATCCGACGGGGATGGTTGTCTATGCGGTTCTCATTGTTCTGTTTTCATTTTTCTATACTTTCGTACAGGTGAATCCGGAAAAGACAGCAGAGAATCTGCAGAAGAATGCTTCCTATATTCCTAGTGTCAGACCCGGGCGTGAAACTGAAGAGTACTTGTCATCACTCCTTAAAAAGCTTGCTACAATCGGTTCAGTTTTTCTGGCCTTTGTTGCTCTGAGTCCTATTGTTGCCCAGCAGCAATTTGACCTGTCATCGAGCGTAGCTTTGGGAGGAACCAGTCTCTTGATCGTTATTTCAACGGGTATTGAAGGAATGAAACAATTGGAAGGCTACCTTTTGAAGAGACAGTATGTTGGTTTCATGAATACTGCAGAATAGACAATAAAGCAGCACTTTACAGCAAAGCGCTAAAAGCGCAGAAGTTGTTTGCTTAATAGAGCAGACAGGGCTGCGGGGGCAGAATAATGAATTCTTTGATTTTTGAGTTCATGTTCTGCTCCCTTCTATTTTGCTTTTTAATAAGTTTGCCAAATTGGTGAATTTATTTGAAAACAAAATAAGGAGACTATCATGAATCTTTTAATTATGGGCTTGCCTGGTGCAGGCAAAGGAACTCAGGCGGCTAAAATTGTTGAGAAGTTTGGCCTTGTTCATATCTCAACAGGAGATATGTTCCGCGCTGCCATTGCCAATCAAACAGAATTGGGACTCTTGGCCAAGTCATATATGGACAAGGGAGACTTGGTTCCTGATGAAGTGACTAATGGCATTGTCAAGGAGCGTCTGGCACAGGAAGATATCAAAGAAAAAGGTTTTCTTCTTGATGGTTACCCGCGCACTTTGGAACAGGCAGAAGTGCTGACTGCTATCTTGAATGAGCTTGGTCTGACATTGGATGCAGTGGTTAATATTGAGATTGCGTCTAATAAGCTGGTTGAGCGTTTGAGCGGCCGGATCATCAACCGTAAAACCGGCGAAACCTTTCACAAAGTTTTTAATCCCCCTGCTGATTACAATGAAGAAGATTACTATCAGCGTGAGGATGACAAACCAGAAGCTGTCAAGCGCCGCTTAGACGTGAATATTGCTCAGGGTCAGCCAATCATTGACTATTATCGCGCTAAGGGATTGGTTCATGATGTTGAAGGCGATCAGGATATTGAGCTGGTCTTTGAAGCTATTGACAAGGTTTTGTCAAATTTAAAATAAAATCAGTTTAGTGGCTTGATTTTTCTTGCGAAGAGTGATAGAATAAGCTAGTCTGGCTTATAATTGTTACCTCTGTGCTCAGAGGACATCAAATCGAAATTTAGGGGGGCTTTTGCGTGGCAAAAGAAGATGTGATTGAAATTGAAGGCAAAGTTGTTGAGACAATGCCGAATGCGATGTTTACAGTCGAGTTAGAAAATGGGCATCAAATTTTAGCAACCGTATCCGGGAAAATTCGGAAAAATTATATCCGTATTTTAGTAGGAGATAAGGTTACTGTTGAAATGAGTCCTTATGACTTGACACGCGGACGCATCACATACCGCTTTAAATAATCGAAATAAATGGAGGGATAAAAATGAAGGTAAGACCATCGGTTAAACCAATTTGCGAATACTGCAAAGTTATTCGCCGTAACGGCCGTGTTATGGTGATTTGTCCGACAAATCCAAAACACAAACAACGTCAAGGATAATAGTAGAAAGGAGAAAAAATGGCTCGTATTGCTGGAGTTGATATTCCAAACGACAAACGTGTAGTCGTATCACTTACTTATGTGTATGGTATCGGTTTGCCGACTTCTAAAAAAATTCTTGCTGCAGCAGGTGTTTCAGAAGATATCCGCGTGAAAGATTTAACATCCGATCAAGAAGATGCTATCCGCCGCGAAGTTGATGCAATCAAGGTTGAAGGAGATCTTCGCCGTGAAGTTAACCTCAACATTAAACGTTTGATGGAAATCGGTTCATATCGTGGAATCCGTCACCGCCGTGGACTTCCTGTCCGTGGACAAAACACTAAAAACAACGCCCGCACTCGCAAAGGCAAAGCTGTAGCGATTGCTGGTAAGAAAAAATAAAAATAGGAGGTAAAAAAATTGGCTAAACCAACACGTAAACGTCGTGTGAAGAAAAATATTGAATCTGGTATTGCCCATATTCACGCTACATTCAATAACACTATTGTTATGATTACAGATGTGCATGGTAACGCTCTTGCGTGGTCATCAGCCGGTGCGCTTGGATTCAAAGGTTCACGTAAATCCACTCCGTTTGCTGCCCAAATGGCTGCAGAAGCTGCTGCTAAATCTGCTCAAGAACATGGTCTTAAGACTGTTGAAGTTACTGTAAAAGGGCCGGGTTCAGGTCGTGAATCTGCTATTCGTGCGCTTGCAGCTGCTGGTCTGGAAGTAACAGCAATTCGTGATGTGACTCCTGTACCGCATAATGGTGCTCGTCCTCCAAAACGCCGTCGTGTATAATCATAATCTCATAGTACACAGGAATGTTTTAGAGGAGTAAAATAGATGATTGAGTTTGAAAAACCAATAATAACAAAAATTGATGAAAATAAAGATTACGGCAGATTTGTCATTGAACCGCTTGAACGTGGCTATGGTACAACTCTAGGTAATTCCCTTCGTCGTGTACTCTTGTCTTCACTTCCGGGTGCGGCTGTTACGTCAATTAAGATTGATGGGGTACTACACGAATTTGATACCATTCCGGGTGTGCGCGAAGATGTCATGCAAATCATCCTTAACCTTAAGGGGCTTGCTGTAAAATCTTATGTTGAAGAGGAAAAAATCATTGAACTGGATGTTGAAGGGCCAGCAGAAATTACTGCCGGAGACATTTTAACAGACAGCGACATTGAAATTGTTAATCCTGACCACTATCTCTTTACTATTGCTGAAGGTGCCAGCCTAAAAGCTACTCTGACTGTGGATACTAATCGCGGTTATATTCCGGCAGAAGAAAATAAAAAAGATGATGCACCGGTTGGGACACTTGCGATAGACTCTATCTATACACCGGTTAAGAAAGTCAATTATCAGGTCGAACCTGCCCGTGTCGGCAGCAATGATAATTTTGATAAACTGACTATCGAAATCATGACCAATGGAACTATTATTCCTGAAGATGCTTTAGGTTTATCTGCCCGTGTTTTGATTGAACATTTAAATCTCTTCACTGATTTAACTGAAGTTGCAAAAGCAACGGATGTCATGAAAGAAACAGAACAAGTTTCTGATGAGAAAGTACTTGATCGTACGATTGAGGAACTTGATTTATCGGTGCGTTCATACAACTGTTTGAAACGTGCTGGTATTAACACAGTCTATGATTTAACAGAAAAGACTGAACCTGAAATGATGAAGGTTAGAAATCTTGGACGCAAGAGCCTTGAGGAAGTTAAAGTAAAACTTGCTGATCTTGGTTTGGGATTAAAAAACGATAAATAATAATATAGGAGGAAATAATGGCTTACCGTAAACTAGGACGTACTAGCTCACAACGTAAAGCAATGCTTCGTGATTTAACGACTGATCTTCTTATCAACGAATCTATTGTAACAACAGAAGCTCGTGCAAAAGAAATCCGCAAAACAGTGGAAAAAATGATTACCCTTGGCAAACGCGGCGATCTTCATGCCCGTCGTCAAGCTGCTGCATTCGTTCGCAACGAAATTGCATCTGAAAACTATGATGAAGCTAATGACAAGTACACGTCAACGACAGCTCTTCAAAAACTTTTTTCAGAAATTGCACCGCGTTATGCAGAACGCAACGGCGGATACACTCGTATTCTTAAAACAGAACCGCGCCGTGGTGATGCTGCCCCAATGGCAATTATCGAATTAGTATAATTTTTATCAATTTTGTTGAGTGTTACGATGATGGAATTTTAAAAATTCTTAGTCTAGCTCTGGTCTGCCACTAGGAGTCTCTCCTAGTGGAACACTCATCATATTGAAGCGACAGCGTTTATTTAGGAAATGTTTTTAACAGTAGAAGCACTTCCTAAATAAGCGCTTTTTGAATTCTTTGAAAATTTTGTTATAATTAACCTCAAACATTGGGGAGCAACATATGACAAAAGCTATAGATTTACTGAAAAAACGATACCTTACTAACATAAAGGAAGCGCCTGAGTTCTACATAGGAATTGAACTGGAGTTTCCGATTGTCAATTTGAAACAGGCAGCCACAGATTTGCATGTCTCAAAATCTTTACTGGCTTACCTTCCTCAAGTTCTGCCCTTTGAGGTGGAAAAGTGTGATACAGACGGACAGCCTGTTCAGCTTGTTGATAAAAACTCAGAAGACAGGATTCTTTTTGAAGTGTCTTACAATACGCTAGAGTTTGCTTTTGGAAAAGTTAAAAGAATTCAGGATGCCGAAAAAAGGTTTCATCGCTATTTGGATGTTATACAAAGCTATTTAAGGACTTATCACCACGTGATACAGGGCTTTGGGGTTCACCCTTATTGGTATTTAAATGACAATCGTGCAGTTAAGCTGCCGCGTTATCAAATGCTGCTGGATTTTTTAGCCTTGTCTAAAGACAAAAAAGATCCTTTCTTTCATAAATTTCCTCAATATGGCTCTTTTATCTGCGGGAATCAAGTTCAGCTGGATGTCAGCAAAGATAACTACCTGCGTGTCATCAATGCTTTTAACAAAATTGAAGCAGCCAAGGCTTATCTGTTTGCCAACTCGGAATTTTGGGGACAAGACTGGCCGTTTAAAATTTCGCGGGATATTTTTTGGGAAAATTCCACGCATGGTATCTTCAAAGAAAATGTCGGTGTCAATAGCAGAAGCTTTGAAACAGAAGATGACTTCTTTGACTATCTTTCCGGCTCGGCCATTTTCAGCGCAGAAAGAGATGGGGAACTTTATTATTTTGAACCGATTCGTGCAAGAGACTATCTGCTCCAAAAGGAAATTTCAGCATGGAATCTCAAGGGAAAAAAAGCGATATTGTCTCCTCAAGAAGCTGATTTTAACAGTCATCGCAGCTATCAGTATCAGAGTTTAACTAAGCGCGGGACAGTCGAATTTCGCAGCGTCTGCACCCAGCCCCTAAATCAAACATTTGCTCCCATTGCCTTTCATGTCGGTCTTTTAGCAAATTTGGACAAATTAGAAGACTTGTTAGCAAACAGTGAGTTTTTATCTGCTTATAAACAAGATTATGTCTATCTGCGCCGCTCCAGCCTTCGCCTGCAGTCGGATGCAGAGTTTCTAAGTGGCTTGAAACACTTCAGCAAACCCCTGCAGTCATGCAGTCTCAGAGGGCTGTTGGATCGAGGTTTAGGAGAAGAAAAGTATTTAGTTGAAAAAAAGTAAGGAAAAGGAGTTGACAAAGGTGGGAAGAGCTGATAGAATATAGTAGTTGTCTCGTTAGGAGACAGCACGTCAGAGCCCTTTGAAAACTGAACAAGACGAACCAAGTGCGGGTTACGGAAGACGTAACCTGTCAAGAACAATAAGTCAGCGATGACAAAAGCGAGTTAAGCGCTCAAACTTAAGAAGCAATGAG
>NZ_JBZFUJ010000010.1:0-76996 GCF_058314475.1 Streptococcus sp. ELY_90 | reverse complement strand
CAGGAAGGCCTTTTTATTTTGGTCAAATTCAAGTAAATGCCTTAGTTATTGTCACCTCAGGACATACTTTCTGGAGAATTTTAAAAAAAGACAAACCTCCAAAAAGAAGTTTGTCTTCAGTCTGACAGCTGCCGCATTGCGGCAGCTGTTTTTTATATCCCCGATAAATAAAAGTTTAGCCAGAAAAAGTTAGCCCAGCTTTTCATGAATCAAGTTGAGAAGTATTTCCACAAAAATAATGGAGACAGACTGAACATCTACAATAGACTGCCGGCTGAACACGCTTCCGGGAAGAACAATGGTATGGCCAAAATATTTTGCAGATGTAGCCTTTTCGTTTAACGTGATTAAGTAGGAATTTTTTGGCATATTGTTCTGCAGTGCCGACAGGACTCTTTTATAGTTGGAAATACTGCCTGTCATAGAAAACATGATCAGTGTATCTTCTTCGCTGATGATGTTTGTCAGGTGGGAGCCGCTGTTTAAATCACCTGCAAAATGGCTGGCAATGCCGATGCTTTGCAGCCCCATATACAGGTATTTAGCTGGCAGAGAGGACAAATAGATGCCAAAGATATGGAGATTCTTTGGGGTCAAAATAGCCTGAGTCAGCTGCTGAATATCATCACGGTTGAGATTGCGTATCTGGTTGATAAGGCTCGTGTAATTATCAGTCATCTGATCCAAAATATCAACAGAGCTGCGCTTGTAATAATGGTGGAGATAATCAATAGCTGCGTAGCGGAAGTCTTTAAAACCTTTATAGCCCAGAGTTTGACAGAACCTCAGAACAGCCGAAGTTGACGTGTGGGACAGCTCAGCAATTTTAGTAATGGTAAAGGTTTCTAAGGTCTCGATGTTTTTAGTGACGTACTGATAGACTTTCCACTCGGTCTTTGAATAATCTGTTTTATGATGTTCAATGTTTTCTAAAAAATTCATAGCTTTCTACCTAATATATTATTGTAATTAAAAGAGACAAAATTGTCAAAATGAATCAAAAAAATTGCCAAAAAATATTGACACCGTTTTCAAAAGGTCGTATAATTTCTGTAAAAAATAACAATTTTTTTTGATAATTTTATCAAAAGGGGGAAGCTATGGATTATAACAAACTGGCTCAAGATATTGTTTTAAACGTAGGCGGTGCAGCTAATATTGAACTACTGTCGCATTGCATGACGCGCCTGAGATTTAACCTCAAAGACAGCATGAAAGCCGATAAGAAAGCTCTGGAAGGGCTGGACGGTGTTATAGGGGTGGTTTATGCTGGCGGTCAGTACATGGTCATTTTGGGAGAAAACCTTATCCCTGTCTATGAGGCAATTCTTCGTGATTTTGATGTTAAGACTGGGGGAGTGGTTGACGAAAATTTAGATGGAGACTTGAAAGAAAAGGAACCTTTGACGTGGGGAAATGTTTTAAATAAGTTAATTGGATTCGTTTCCAGTGCAGTAACGCCGATGATTCCGGGTCTGATTGCCGGAGGTATGCTGAAAGTAGCGCTCCTATTGGTGGTTACTTTTATTAGCGCAGCTTATGAGAAAACTCCCAGCTATCAGCTGCTTTCTGCTATAGCGGATGCTCCCTTTTATTTTATGCCTATTTTTGTAGCCTACGGGGCAGCGACTAAGCTTGGAGGTACTCAAATTTATGCCATGGCCGCAGCGGCATCTTTGCTGCATGGGAATTTTACTGTTTTGGTGACAGCAGCAAAGCCTATTACGCTGTTTGGTCTGCCGGTAAATCTGCTTTCTTATGGAACAACCCTGCTTCCTGCTCTTTTGATTGCTATTGTAGCTTACTATGCAGAAAAACTGCTGAATAAAGTTATTCCTAATATTTTTAAGGCTGTCTTTGTCGGTATGGGGACAATCTTTATTGCCGGCAGTTTAGGTTTTCTCATTTTAGGCCCTCTGGGCAATTATATAGGCCGGGGAATTGCTGCTCTCTTTATGTGGCTGGATGGAACTGTCGGCGCTTTGGCGGTCGGCTTGTTGGCAGCGGCGCTTCCATGGATGGTCATGGCCGGTATGCATACGGCCATCACACCTTTTATGCCTCAGCTGATTTCTGATCCGGGTTATGATGCAATGCTTCGGCCGGCCTTTTTGATGCATAATATGGCAGAAGGCGGTGCAGTTTTGGGAGTGACAGCGCGAACCAAAGATAAAATGAAACGCAGTGAATATTTGTCCATTGCTATCGGCTGCATTGTTGCCGGTGTTACCGAACCGGCCATTTACGGAGTCAATTTGAAATATAAAAAACCGATGTATGCTGTTATGGCCGGAGGTTTTGCCGGCAGTCTTGTGGCTGGTCTTCTTGGTGTCAGGGCTTATGTTATGGGTTATTCGAATATTCTGTCTCTGCCGATTTTTAAGGAGACAGCTGTGGCTGCTGCAGTCGGTATTCTGGTGTCCATTGCTGTTGCGGCAGTTGTTGCCTTTGTTTTAGGTGTTGACAGCCAAGAATCGGAAAAAGTGACTGAACCTGTAAAGGTTCAGGTAGCAGATGACGCTATTGTAGCTGTTGCTGACGGTCAGCTTTTGTCGCTTGAAAATGTTGCTGATGAAGTTTTTTCATCAAAAATGATGGGAGACGGTGTAGCTATAAATCCGGAAAGCGACTTTATTGTAGCTCCTGCAAACGGAAAGCTGACAACAGTTTTTCCAACCGGTCATGCTTTTGGGCTGACACGAACAGACGGTGTGGAAATTCTTGTGCATATCGGAATCAATACGGTTGAATTAAAAGGTCAAGGATTTGATGTTCTCGCTGGGCAAGGAGATTTGGTCAGAGCCGGGCAGCCGGTTGTTAAAATTGACCGTGAGGCTTTGGCGCAAAAAGGCTATGACACAACTACAATGACGGTTATTACTGATAACAAGGGCAAGAGTATTTCCCTCAAACATGAAGGAAAAGTAAAATCAGGAACAGTGCTGTAGGAGAAGATTTATGACTTATCAATTACCAGAAGGATTTTTATGGGGTGGAGCTACTGCCGATTTTCAGTTTGAAGGGGGCTTTGGTGAAGGGGGGCGCGGTCTTTTGTCTCACGATTATGAAACCGATGGCTCCCCGGAGCATCCCCGTCATCATACGATGGAAATGCCGGATGGCTCTATTATCAGGCCCAGAAGTTCTTTCTTCTATGCTGATCCGGTACCTCCGGAAGCTAAACCTATTTTCTTAGATGGGGAATATTATCCCAGCCATAAAGCCGTAGATTTTTATCACCATTACAAAGAAGACATTGCTTTAATGGCTGGTATGGGCTTTAACGTCTTTCGCTTTTCAATCTGCTGGAGCCGTATTTTTCCAACGGGTGAAGAAGAGTTACCAAATGAGGAAGGCTTGCAGTTTTACGACAAGGTCATTGATGAAATGGCCAAATATCACATGGAACCTTTGATTACGATTTGTCATGATGAGATGCCCATGCAGCTGGCTCTGAAATATGACGGTTGGTCTTCCCGGTACTTGATTGATGCTTATGTCAAGTACTGCCGTGTCCTTTTTGATCGTTACGGCGATCGTTGCCGCTATTGGCTGACCTTTAATGAAATAAATGCTGTGCGAGGCTTTGGTCCTTGCGGTACCAGAAATTCAACTGGTCAGGATCGTTATCGGGCAGCACACCATATGTTTGTAGCCAGTGCTAAAGCTGTTAAACTGGGGCATGAAATGATGCCGAACAGCCAATTCGGAGCTATGTATGCCATGAGTGAACTCTACGCTGCTACCTGTAAGCCTGAAGATGTCTTTCAGCGCTTGCAGGAACGGCGTGAAAACTGGTATTTCATCGATACTATGGGCAGGGGCTACTATCCTTCCTATGCTAAGGATATTTGGCGGAGACACGGCGTTAAAGCCATTCAGATGGCCAAAGGAGATGAAGAAATCTTACAGGAAGGACAGCTGGATTTTATTTCATTTAGTTATTACCGCTCCAATACAACTCAGGCAGGCGATGATTGGTTCAATGTCGGGGGCTCATCCAATCCCTATTTAGAGGAGACCCCTTGGGGCTGGGCCGTTGATCCTTTAGGTCTTCGTCATGTCATGAATGAAATTTATGACCGTATTCAAAAGCCACTCTTCATTGTTGAAAATGGAATGGGGGCTGTTGATCAGGCAGATGAAAAGGGCTATGTGGAAGATGATTATCGGATTGAGTATCTGCGAGATCATTTGCGTGCCATGGCAGATGCGGTGAATATTGACGGTGTTCTTTGTCTGGGCTATACGATGTGGGGACCTATTGACCTTGTTTCTCTTTCAACGGGTGAAATGAAGAAACGTTACGGTTTTATCTATGTAGATATGGATGATAAAGGCCGAGGAAGCCTTAAGCGCAGTCCTAAAAAATCTTATGCGTGGATGAAAAAAATTATTGCCACTAATGGCGGTGCTCTTTAGATTTTAAAAGATTCTCTCTTTTCCGCGCCAAAATCAGACAGGATATCAACCTGAAGAAAAAATAGTTTTTAAGCCGAGGAGCCTTAAGAAAAGTGATATAATAAAAAGTATGACTAGTCCTCAATTAAAAGAAAAAAGAAATATTATCATTGAAAAGAAGGTTGCTTTAGGAAAAGCATCCGGGAAAATTATTCTAATGGGAGAACATGCAGTTGTTTACGGAGAGCCGGCGATTGCCCTGCCCTTTTCTGCAGTGGAAACAGTGGCAGAAGTAAAAGGAGAAGGCGAAGCTTTGACAGTCACTTGTGATTTTTATGACGGTCTGGTGCATAAAATGCCTGAAATTCTCGAAAGTCTCAAGCATGCCATTCGCTTTTCGCTTTACCGAATCGGGGCGCCGCAAGATCCGCCTGTGCACATAGATATCCGCTCTACCATTCCTGCTGAACGCGGTATGGGCTCCAGCGCAGCGGTCGCTGTTGCTATTGCCAGAAGTCTCTTTGATTTTTATGGCAAGGACTTAAGCGACAAGGAATTGTGGGAGATTGTTCAGTCCTCAGAGAAAATTGCGCATGGGAATCCTTCCGGAATTGATACAGTCACAACCAGCGGCAGAGCTCCAGTCTTTTTTGTCAAGGATCAGCCGATTGAGCAGCTGACAATTGACCTGGATGCCTATTTGGTTGTTGCTGATACCGGGCAGACAGGACAGACCTTAAAAGCCATTCAAGCCGTTAAGGAGCTCTTGCATGAGGGGAAAAGCCGGCTGGATGCTGAGCTGTCTATCAGAGAATTGGGTGAGCTGTCCAGATTGGCAAAAGAAGCCCTTCTTAATAATCAGATTCGGGAATTAGGTGAGGTTATGAACGAGGCGCAGCAGCTTTTAGCGTCGTTGACAGTGTCTAATCCCAAGCTTGATCGTTTGAGTCAGGTGGCAAGGCAGGCAGGTGCTTTAGGCGCCAAATTAACCGGCGGCGGCCGCGGCGGCTGTCTGATTGCTTTGGCAGCGACTAAGGAAAGCGCAGAAAAAATCGCCGTCAGTCTTTTAGAAAATGGCGCGAGAAAGACTTGGTGCCAGTACCTGGGCAGCGTGCCGAGCCGGTAAGCTAATAAGGATTAATGAGCTTAGCTGCCGGTCAGTCTTTGTATAAGGCTGTCCGTTAAAGTTTTAAAAAAAGAAACCTTAATACCGGCACAGGACGTTCAACGATTCGCAATTTAATTTTATATGATTTGTCAAAAACCAAGACAGTAAAAGTGATTTATCTAATCATTTTGCAGTCTTGGTTTTTATTTTCTGCAGATTAGTACTCTGCAATTCTAGCGCAAAGAAAGTTTGTTTAATATAAAAATTAACTTGACTTAATTTTTATATTAAGCTATATTATTTATAGAAAGGAGCCTGAGATGCTGGAAATAAAAAATTTGAGTGTTGCTTATCACAGTCAGCTTGTTTTGGATAATATTTCTTTGGAATTTGCACCTTCTGCTATTACAGGGATTATCGGGCCTAATGGTGCCGGAAAATCAACCCTGTTTAAAGGCATTCTAGGAATGGTGGCTCATCAAGGGGAGAGTTTTATTGACGGGAAACGGCTGAGTCAGATGTTGGAGAGGGTATCATATGTGGAACAAAAAGCTGCTGTTGATCCGAATTTTCCAATTCGGGTAAAAGAGTGTGTTGCTCTAGGCTTGTTTTCCGGGCTTGGCTTCTTTTCGAGGCTGAAAAAACAAGACTGGCTTCGTGTTCAGGAAGCACTTGCTCAAGTTAATCTGGAGGATTATGCAGAACGCCCTATCAGTCAGCTTTCGGGCGGTCAGTTTCAGCGCATGCTTATTGCCCGCTGCTTGGTTCAAGAGGCAGATTATATTTTCTTGGATGAGCCTTTTGCAGGCATCGATACTGTCAGTGAGGAGATGATTATGCAGGTCTTACAGGCGCTTAGAGCAAAGGGAAAGACGATTTTAGTTATTCATCATGACCTGAGTAAGGCTGAAACTTATTTTGATCAGGTCCTGCTTTTAAATCGAAAAGTGATTGCCTTTGGTCCTGCCAAGGATGTTTTTACACAGGAAAATTTAAGCAGAACCTACGGTTCTTCAATATTAGTGACCGGGGTGTTTAGATGATTTTAGAATTTTTAACAGGCCTAGAGCAGTTCCATTTTTTGCAAAATGCCTTGCTGACGGCAGTGGTTATTGGTATTGTCGCAGGGGCAATCGGCTGTTTTATTATCCTTCGCGGAATGTCCCTTATGGGAGATGCCATTTCTCACGCTGTTTTGCCGGGAGTAGCCCTGTCTTATATTTTGGGGATCAATTTTTTTATCGGAGCCATTGTTTTTGGCCTTTTCGCTTCCCTGCTTATTACATTTATCCGAGAAAACAGTATTATAAAAGGGGATATGGCTATCGGAATTACTTTTAGTTCTTTTTTGGCTTTGGGCGTTATTTTGATTGGCTTTGCTAACAGTTCGACCGATTTGTTTCACATTTTGTTTGGCAATATCCTAGCTGTAGAGGACACAGATAAATGGATTACCTTAGGGATTTCATTGCTTGTTCTTCTGGTGCTGGCCTTATTTTTCAGACCGCTTTTGCTGACCTCTTTTGACCCTACTTTGGCTAAATCCATGGGGGTACCCGTCACTTATTATCATTACCTGCTGATGGTTCTGCTGACTTTAGTATCAGTGACAGCCATGCAAAGTGTGGGAACTGTCTTGATTGTTGCCTTGCTCATTACCCCTGCAGCAACAGCCTATCTCTATGCCAACAGTCTGAAGTCTATGATCTTTTTATCATCAGCTTTAGGGGCTCTGTCATCAGTCTTAGGCCTGTTTATCGGGTATAGTTTTAATGTCGCTGCCGGATCAAGTATTGTTTTGACCTCAGCATTGATGTTCTTAATTTCCTTTATCTTTGCGCCTAAGCAGAAGTTTTTACAGAGGAAAAATGAGAAGAGCCCCATTTGAAAACACATGAAGGAGGATTGATATGAAAAAGTTCGTCTTGCTGCTGCTTGTCTGCTTGCCTTTGGTGGTTTTACCTGCCTGTTCTGAGCAACAGACAAGGGATAAAAAACTGAATGTGGTCGCTGCAAACTCCATTATTGCGGACATGGCTGAAAACATTGGCAGCAATAAGATTGCTTTGCACAGTATTGTTCCTGTTGGCCGTGACCCGCACGAATACGAACCCCTGGCAGAGGATGTCAAAAAAACATCACGGGCCGATGTGATTTTTTACAACGGCATTAATCTTGAAAATGGCGGTCAGGCTTGGTTTCCCAAGCTCGTTAAAAATGCGGGTAAAAAACCTGGCAAAGATTATTTTGCAGTCAGTGACGGTGTAAAAGTTATCTACCTTAATGGAGACAAAGGAAAAGGCAAGGAAGATCCTCATGCCTGGCTTAATCTGCAAAACGGCATTATCTATGCCCGTAATATTATGAAACATCTTTCGGAAAAAGATCCTAAACATAAAGCCTACTATGAGAAAAATTTCAATGTCTATCGGGCGAAGCTGGAAAGACTCCATCAGCAAGCAAAAGAAAAAATGGACAGCATTCCGGCTGAAAAGAAAATGATTGTCACCAGTGAAGGCTGCTTTAAGTATTTTTCGCAAGCTTATGATATCCCATCGGCCTATATTTGGGAGATCAATACGGAAGAAGAAGGAACACCGGATCAAATCAAAAATTTGGTTGAGATTTTGCGGGAAAAACAAGTTCCGGCACTTTTTGTGGAAAGCAGTGTTGATGCACGTCCGATGAAAGCTGTCGCTAAGGACACAGGCCTTCCGATTGCGGCTAAGATCTTTACAGACTCCATTGCTAAAAAAGGACAGGCGGGAGACAGCTACTATGCCATGATGAAATGGAATTTAGATAAAATCACTGCCGGCCTGTCTCAGTAGACTTAGTCACTGCGGGCGTCCGTGCTAAAGCAAGGGCTTAGACTGAAAACTTTTATCCACTTTTTGTTAACATTTTGATATAATGAGTTTGACAAAGAAGAGGATAAACTATGACACCTAACAAAGAAGACTATCTTAAAATTATCTATGAGCTCGGCGAGCACGGGGAAAAAATCAGCAATAAACAGATTGCAGCTAAGATGTCAGTCTCTGCTCCGGCAGTTTCAGAAATGGTCAAAAAGCTTCTGCAGGAAGGTCTGATTCTTAAAGATAAACAAGCAGGCTATCATCTGACCAAAGAGGGGATGGCTTTGACATCGGCCCTCTACCGCAAACATCGCTTAATTGAGGTTTTCTTGATGAATCATCTGGGCTATACAGCAGATGAAATTCATGAAGAAGCTGAGGTACTGGAACATACGGTCTCTGATATTTTCATCGAACGTTTGGATAAGCTACTTAATTATCCCAAGGTCTGCCCGCATGGAGGCACTATCCCGCAGCAGGGAGAACCTCTGGTTGAGAAATACCATACAACCCTAAAGGGAACAGCTAAGAAAGGATCTTACATCTTAAAACGTGTTCAGGATAATTTTCAGCTGCTGAAATATATGGAGCAGCACGCTTTAAAGATTGGTGATGAATTGACGCTCTTAGAGTATGATGACTTTGCCGGTGCCTATACAATTGAAAAAGATGGCAGACAGCTGCAGATTACATCAGCTGTTGCTGCCCAGATTTACGTTGAAAAGAAAGCGTAGGCTGATTTTTACAGCTGTTAGAGTGTCCAAATAACTAAAAAACGAGGCAGAACCGATTCTTTTTAAGATTATCGGTTTTGCCCCGTTTTTTGATTTTAAAACAAAAACTGTTGCTTTTTCTTGCTGATTTTAAACAGCATCTGTTCGACGTGATAAAAACAAAGAGTGGTAGTTCTTGGGCTTGTTTTTGCGGCAGGGCTGTTTGCAAATAAAGATTGCAGATGCCCTAACGCTTTTTGATGGCAATTTTAAGCTTCAAGAGGCATAAAGTTGCCGACAATCAGTCCGATGATGCGCGGATTGTCCTCGTAAGGAGCAAATTTATCGGCGTATTTTTTATTGAGAGAGACCAAGCGCAGACCCTTTTCCTCGCGATAGACTTTTTTGATATAGGTTTGACCATTCCAATCTACGGCATAAATGGCACCATCATAGTCGAATCCTGTCTGCTTGACAAGAGCCACCTCACCATTAAGAAAAATAGGTTCCATCGAATCTCCGAAAATCCAAGCCGCAAAATCATGGTCGATTTCCTCATCGTAAAAGACCGTATCAAAATTGCCGTCTCCAAAATAAGAGTAGCCGGTACCTGCAGATAGTTTCTCGTAAACCTTGTAGCTGTAAAGCCTGTTTTCCATTGTTTTCACCGCCTTGTTTTGCTGCTTCAGTAAATCTTGTGAGTAGTTCAGTGTTTTTTCCTGATTGTCCGCCTTTAGCTGGCTGTAAATCCGGACGATATCATATTGGGCTGAAAAATAAGTTGGTTCAACCCTCAGCAGCTGAGCCAGTTTGGCTAAATTCTTTTGATTGGGGCGAGTTTTATCTGCTTCCCAATTAAAATAAGACGGCCGGGAAATTTCCAGCTGTTCAGCCATCTGTGCTTGTGAAAGCCCAAGTTCTTCTCTTCTTTTTCTCAATCTTTTGCCTGAAAACATAAGCTCTCTCCCCGTTAGTTTATAAACTAATTACAGTTTATCACCTTTGATCTTAAAAGGCAAGCAAAAGCTAGGATAATTCTTTTTCACGGTCAATGTTTAGAAATTTAACAGGCAATACAAACTTTTTTAGATTTATAAAGATAAAATAGAGGAAAAACCGAACATTTATACGCTTTTTAATATAGAATTTCCATCTTTTTTATGCTAAAATAAATAAAATATCATACTTTGGAGGCTTTTATGAAAGCAATTATTACAGTAGTTGGGAAAGACACAACCGGCATTGTAGCAGGCGTAGCAACGAAGATTGCTGAGCTGGGGCTTAATATTGATGACATTACCCAGACGGTTTTAGAGGGTTATTTTACCATGATGACAGTTGTTTCTGCTGATGAGAAAAAAGATTTTGCTCAGCTTAGACGTGAATTTGAAGAGCTGGGTGACACCTTGAATGTTAAGATCAATATTCAAAGCTCGGCTATTTTTGATGCCATGCATAACTTATAAGACGGGAGCTTGAAGTAATGGATATTAAACAGGTTACTGAAACAATCGCTATGATTGAGGAGCAGAATTTTGACGTCCGTACTATTACGATGGGAATTTCGCTGCTCGACTGTATTGATTCGGATATCAACAAGGCGGCTGAAAAGATTTATCATAAAATTGTAGCTAAAGCCGGCAAACTGGTCGAAGTTGGCGATGACATCTCGGCAGAACTGGGGATTCCCATCGTTAATAAACGTATTTCTGTGACACCGATTTCCATCATCGGGGCAGCGACAGATGCTGATGATTATGTTCCTTTGGCAAAGGCGCTTGACCGTGCAGCTAAAGATATTGGCGTGAACTTTATCGGCGGCTTTTCAGCCTTGGTCCAAAAGGGGTATCAAAAAGGCGATGAAATTCTCATCAACTCCATCCCGCGGGCCTTGGCGGAAACTGATTTTGTCTGCTCTTCTGTCAATATCGGCTCAACCAAATCCGGAATCAATATGACTGCGGTTGGTGATATGGGGCGGATTATCAAAGAAACGTCTGCAGCTTCTGAAATGGGGCCGGCTAAGTTAGTTGTCTTTGCTAATGCTGTTGAAGACAATCCTTTTATGGCAGGTGCCTTTCACGGTGTGGGTGAAGCTGATGTTGTCATTAATGTCGGGGTGTCGGGTCCCGGAGTTGTTAAGCGTGCTCTGGAGAAAGTCCGCGGTCAAAGTTTTGACGTTGTCGCTGAAACGGTTAAAAAGACTGCCTTTAAAATTACCCGTATCGGACAGTTAGTGGGAACATTGGCCAGTGAGCGCCTCGGTGTCAAATTTGGCATTGTTGATCTGTCGCTGGCTCCGACTCCGGCGGTCGGTGATTCGGTTGCCCGTGTTCTGGAAGAAATGGGACTGGAGACGGTCGGAACTCACGGAACAACGGCAGCGCTGGCTCTTCTCAATGACCAAGTTAAAAAGGGCGGTGTCATGGCCTGTAATCAAGTTGGCGGTCTGTCGGGAGCTTTTATTCCGGTTTCGGAAGACGAAGGCATGATTGCCGCAGTGCAAAACGGTTCGCTCAATCTTGAAAAATTAGAAGCGATGACAGCGATTTGTTCGGTCGGCCTGGATATGATTGCCATTCCAGCCGATACTCCGGATACAACGATTGCCGCTATGATTGCCGACGAAGCAGCGATTGGTGTTATCAATCAAAAAACAACAGCCGTCCGCATTATCCCTAAAGGCAAAGAGGGGGACATGATTGAATTCGGCGGCCTGCTGGGTGCTGCTCCGGTCATGTCAGTTAATAAAAATTCATCAGCCGATTTTATTGCTAGAGGCGGGCAGATTCCTGCGCCGATACACAGTTTTAAAAATTAAGAGAGCACTTGCAAGTTTTTTGCAAGTGTTTTCATTTAATGATATAATATAGGCTAGATTAGGAGGGTAAAAATGGCAAAGACAAAACTCTATATAGCTAGACATGGGAAAACAATGTTTAATACAATTGGACGTGCCCAAGGTTGGAGTGACACCCCTCTGACAACATTTGGTGAAGAAGGCATACGAGAACTGGGCATCGGTCTGAGAGAAG
Organism: Streptococcus sp. ELY_90; assembly: GCF_058314475.1. Lineage (NCBI taxonomy): Bacteria > Bacillati > Bacillota > Bacilli > Lactobacillales > Streptococcaceae > Streptococcus > Streptococcus sp. ELY_90. The sequence continues at coordinate 64,881 of NZ_JBZFUJ010000010.1, read as the reverse complement.
CTAAGATCCCTTTTAAGGCTGCTTTCTCCAGTGACAGCGGCAGAACCATGCAGACTATGGAAATTATTCTTCGCGAGATGGGCAATGAAAATCTGCCTTATACACGTGATAAACGCATCCGGGAGTGGTGCTTCGGCAGTCTTGACGGCGGCTATGACGGGGATTTGTTTCAGGGAGTCCTGCCGCGGACAGCTGCTTTTAATACGGGAAAGACTTTTGCAGAGGTCACTTATCCTGAGCTGGCAGCCAGTCTTGTCGAAGTAGATACAGCCAACTGGGCCGAACCTTGGGATGTTATTGAAAATCGTATTTACGGCGGTTTTGAAGCCATTGCTCAGTCTATTGAAAAATCAGGCGGCGGCAATGCTATTGTTGTCAGCCACGGTTTGACTATCGGAACTTTCGTGTGGCTGGTTGATCATGAGCAAGAAAAAACGGCTATTGATAATGGCAGTGTGACAGTTGTTTCTTATGAGAATCAAAAATTTTCAATTGAAACCATTGCAGACATGGCTTATCGTCACCAAGGAAGAGAAATTTTAAAAAAAGCTAATGAGAAAGAAATTTAATTTACTGACTGTTTTATTGCAAATCGGAATTATTGTGCTTTTTGTTTTCGGGATTTATCTTTTCTTGCATAAAGACCAGCAAAAGCCTCACCAAGAGGCAGCAAAGCATAAAACAGAGCAGACTGCTCAAAAAAGCCCCTCGAGCCGTCAAGCAGCAGATTTGCCAGATGTTTCGCCGGATGACTGGGAGCTGGTTTTGGTTAACCGAGACCATATAACAGCTGAAATGAATCCGGATTTAGCAGATATTAACGGTGTTTCAGTGGATTCTCGTATTGCAGAAAAAACCCGCGGCTTTCTGGCAGCTGCTCAAAAAGTTGACGCCGGGGAACACCTGATATCAGGCTACCGCAGTGTTGCCTATCAAGAAGAGCTTTATAACAATTATGTGGCTCAGGAACAAGCAAATAATTCTGCTCTGAGTCAGGAAGAGGCCGAAAAAGAGGTTCAGACCTATTCGCAGCCGCCGGGAGCCAGTGAGCATCAAACAGGCTTGGCAGTTGATATGAGTACCGTTGACAGCCTGAATGAAAGTGACCCAGATGTTGTTGCCAAGGTTGCCCAACTTGCGCCTGAATATGGGTTTGTCCTGCGCTTTCCTAAGGACAAAAAGAGTGCGACAGGCATTGGCTATGAAGACTGGCATTATCGCTATGTCGGTGTGAAGTCTGCTAAATACATGGCCAAGCATAAGCTGACCTTAGAAGAATATTTAGAAAAGTTAAAGGAGAAATAGGCGGTGAGAGCAAGACTCAAATTTAAGTTTTTTGTGGCAGTGATGTCGTTTCTTTTTCTGGCTGTTTTCCTGCCGATTTTAGGCAGCGGAGGATTGGCGAGTGCTCAAAAGGAGACTGCCAGTGCTTATAGCCATAGAGAATTTATCAGAGAAATTGCTCCGACAGCTCAGAAATTGTCTAAAACCTATGGAGTGAGAAGCTCGGTCATTATCGGTCAGGCAGCTTTGGACAGCAATTTCGGCCGGACTTTGCTGGCCAGTAAGTATCACAACCTTTTCAGCATTAAAGCCGGAGCCGGTCAAAGAGGTGTCCGCCTGAAAAGCCGTGAGTACAAAAACGGCCGTTGGCATCAGGTGACCAACCGCTATCTGGTTTATAAGTCTTGGGAAGATTCTTTGTATGATTATCTGGCACTCCTGCGTCAGGACAAGATATGGGATAAGGCCCTCTATACAACAATGACGACTTCCAGCGGTTACAAAACGGTTGCCAGAGCTCTGCAGGCTGCAGGGTTCAACAGCGATCCCAACTATGCTGATGAATTGATTACTATAATAGAAGAAAACAACCTAACAGATTACGACCGATAAAACCGGGAGTCGTCCGAATGTGTGGGCAGCACGTATACGGACAGCCCGGTTTTTTACTGCGCTCATCGCTAATAAATACTTAAGTTCAATCCCTAGGGAAAGACTCCTTAAAGGACGGCGGCTGCTGATCAAGAATAAAAGGGAGGCGCTTGGGCAATAAGATGCGGGGTCTTTGCTTGATTTTTGGCCTGCCCCAAAAACAAATCAGCTCCTGGGCAGTGTTTTAGCACTCGTAGAAAAAGAGTGCTAAAAAATGATGTTTTTTCCTTGACAGAAATTGTGAATGGAGTATAATGGAATCATGAAGTTAGCAGTCGGTTGCTTAGAGTGCTAATTTTATTGAGCAGAGATTGGAGGTCAGCTTAGATGATTACCCAACGTCAAAAAGATATTCTCAATTTGATTGTTGAGATTTTTACTAAGACGCATGAGCCCATTGGTTCTAAAACGCTCCAAGATTCAATTGCTTCAAGCAGTGCAACGATCAGAAATGATATGGCCGCTTTGGAAAAACTGGGGCTCTTGGAAAAAGCACATACCTCCAGCGGGCGTCTGCCCAGCCAAGAAGGTTTTCGCTACTTTGTAGAACATTCTTTAAATCCGGATAATCTGGATGAACAGGATGCCTACCAAGTTATCAAGGCTTTTGACTTTGAGGTCTTTCGCTTAGATGACCTTTTGCAAAAAGCCAGCGATGTTTTGGCGGAGCTGACAGGCTATACATCATTGATTATGGATGTGGAGCCAAAGAGGCAGTGTTTGACTGCCTTTGATATTGTTAAGCTTAGCAGTCACGACGCTTTGGCGGTGTTAACGTTAGATGAGGCCAGCCCCATAACCGTTCAGTTTGCCATTCCCAAAAACTTTTTGGACAGTGACTTGCTCACTGTTGTGAGAATTGTTCGGGAACGTCTCTTGAATCAAACGGTGCTGGATATTCATTACCGTTTGCGAACAGAACTGCCGCAGATTATTCAAAAGTATTTTCCGCGGACAGATAATGTTTTGGATTTATTTGATCATATTTTCAAGCAAATCTTTCAAGAGAAGGTTTTCATTGCCGGCAAGATTAAAACACTGGAATTTGCAGGGCTTGATACCTACCAATTTTTGGATAATCCGCAGTCTGCTGCTATGGCGATTCGCGAGAGTATCCCAGAAGATGAAGCCTATCGTGTTCAGATTGCTGAAAGCCGTGAAAAGAGTTTATCAGAGCTTACGGTCATCAGTCAGAAATTTCTTATCCCTTACAGAGGATTTGGCATTTTGACGGTGATTGGTCCGGTAGACTTGGATTATCGGCGAACGGTTAGTCTGCTTACGATTATCAGCCGCATCTTGGCGATTAAGCTTGGTGATTTTTACCGCTATCTCAACAGCAATCACTATGAAGTTCACTGAGCTGATAAGATTTTCAGACCCTTACCGGTTTAAGAAGAAATTTGTTTCATAAAAACACAAAGAAAAGAGGTGCTACCTTGTCGGAAAAAGAGACTAAAGAAGAAATCAAGGAAGAAGCGCAGGCTGCCAAAGAGCAGGAAGAAACGGAAACTGTAGAGGAAGCAGCTGAAGAAACTCCTGAAAACAAAGAACTGCAGGAAGCTCTTGAGCGAGCAGAAGATTTTGAAAATAAATACCTGCGTGCTCATGCTGAAATGCAAAATGTTCAGCGCCGTGCCAATGAAGAGCGCCAAAGCTTACAGAAGTACCGCTCGCAGGATTTAGCGAAGAAAATCTTGCCGAGTCTGGATAATCTGGAGAGAGCCTTGGCTGTAGAAGGCCTGACAGATGATGTCAAAAAAGGACTCGAAATGGTTCAGGAAAGTCTTGTTCAAGCGCTTAAAGAAGAGGGTGTTGAAGAAGTTGAACTGGAAAACTTTGACCCTAATCTTCATATGGCAGTGCAGACGCTTGATGCAGATGAAGATCATCCGGCAGACAGCATTGCACAAGTTCTTCAAAAAGGCTACAAATTGCACGAGCGCCTGCTCCGCCCAGCAATGGTGGTGGTATATAACTAGTCAATAATGATGGGCATTAAAATGCCTCATCATTATACGGCAACCGCTATGGCGGATTGCCTAGACTACTTACTAGCTCGTTAGCAAAATAATATCGATTTTGCTATCTCGCGTCGTAACTAGCCAATGATGTCGGCTGTTAAAGCAGTTCATCATCAAATGGCAGCCGCTATGGCGGATTGCCTAGACTACTTACTAGTTCGTTAGCAAAATAACATCGATTTTGCTAACTCACGTCGTAACGGTTTAATAGCAACAGCGAATTAATAAATAAAAAAATAACCTTGTCCGAAATGACGGTAAACTATGAATAATATATAAAGAAGCAAGCCATAGGCTTGCTCAAAAACGATATTTTTTGCCGTGGCGAAAGTCAGATAACAATACTTGTTATCTGACAGGGAAATTTTGAGACTTCTGGCTCAAAATTTAGCCATGAAACCAAAGGTTTGCTGGCGTCCCCGCCACCTAAGAAAAATATCAAAACGAAAAAAATATTAAGAGGAAAAAAGAAAGGAATTGAACGTTATTATCAGTCACTAGAAGAAGAAAGCACTGTTTTCTCCATCTCCTGATTGAAACAGTCCGCCGGACTATTTCAACGTTCTTGGTATCTTAACTATGTCTAAAATTATTGGTATTGACTTAGGTACAACTAACTCAGCTGTCGCAGTTCTTGAAGGAACTGAAAGTAAAATTATTGCAAACCCGGAAGGCAACCGTACAACACCTTCTGTTGTTTCATTCAAAAATGGTGAAATCGTTGTCGGTGACGCTGCCAAACGTCAGGCGGTAACCAATCCGGAAACCATTCTTTCCATCAAATCTAAAATGGGAACGTCTGAAAAAGTTTCAGCCAACGGCAAAGAATACACTCCGCAAGAAATTTCAGCGATGATTCTGCAATATTTGAAAGGCTATGCTGAAGATTATCTTGGTGAAAAAGTAGAAAAAGCTGTTATCACAGTTCCTGCCTACTTCAACGATGCACAGCGTCAGGCTACAAAAGATGCTGGTAAAATTGCCGGTCTTGAAGTAGAACGTATTGTCAACGAACCAACTGCAGCTGCGCTTGCTTACGGTCTTGACAAACAAGATAAGGATGAAAAAATCTTAGTCTTTGACCTTGGCGGCGGTACCTTCGATGTTTCCATCCTTGAATTGGGTGACGGTGTCTTCGATGTGCTGGCAACTGCGGGTGACAACAAACTCGGCGGTGATAACTTTGACCAAAAAGTTATTGACTGGCTGGTAGAAGAATTCAAGAAAGAAAACGGTATTGACTTATCAACAGATAAAATGGCTCTGCAGCGTTTGAAAGATGCGGCTGAAAAAGCTAAGAAAGACCTTTCAGGTGTCACATCAACTCAAATCAGCCTGCCTTTCATTACTGCCGGAGAAGCCGGACCGCTTCACTTGGAAACAAGTCTTTCCCGTGCGAAATTTGATGATTTGACTCGCGATCTTGTAGAACGTACAAAAACACCAGTTCGCCAAGCGCTTTCTGATGCTGGTCTGTCATTGTCAGAAATTGATGAAGTTATCTTAGTCGGTGGTTCAACGCGTATTCCTGCTGTTGTTGAAGCGGTTAAAGCTGAAACCGGCAAAGAACCAAATAAATCAGTAAACCCTGATGAAGTCGTTGCTATGGGTGCTGCTATCCAAGGCGGTGTTATCACCGGTGATGTCAAAGACGTTGTCCTTCTTGATGTTACCCCATTGTCACTGGGTATTGAAACCATGGGCGGTGTCTTCACTAAACTGATTGACCGCAACACAACTATCCCAACTTCTAAATCACAAGTCTTCTCAACCGCTGCTGACAACCAGCCTGCTGTTGATATCCATGTTCTTCAAGGTGAACGTCCGATGGCTGCAGACAACAAGACACTGGGCCGTTTCCAATTGACAGATATTCCTGCAGCTCCTCGCGGTATCCCACAAATTGAAGTAACATTTGATATTGATAAAAACGGTATTGTTTCAGTTAAGGCTAAAGACCTTGGTACGCAAAAAGAACAAACAATCGTTATCAAGTCTAATGACGGACTCAGCGAAGAAGAAATTGACCGCATGATGAAAGATGCAGAAGCAAATGCGGAAGCAGATGCAAAACGTAAGGAAGAAGTTGACCTTAAGAACGAAGTTGACCAAGCAATCTTTACAACTGAAAAAACCATCAAAGAAACCGAGGGCAAAGGTTTTGACAGCGAACGCGATGCTGCTCAGGCTGCTCTTGATGACTTGAAGAAGGCTCAAGAATCAGATAACACGGAAGATATGAAAGCTAAACTTGAAGCCCTCAATGAAAAAGCACAAGCTTTAGCCATGAAACTTTACGAACAAGCGGCTGCAGCACAGCAAGCACAGGCAGGTCAAGAAGGTGCAGCTGATGCTGGATCATCAGATAAAGGCGATGATGATGTCGTAGATGGTGAGTTTACGGAAAAATAAAAATCATGAGTTCACAAATTAATCTTTTTTATACCAATGATTCAAAAGAACAATACGATAAATTTGTTGCTCTTGCGGTTGAGGACTATGAGGAATTGCAAAATCAACTGAAAAATCAATTTAAGTCAGAAAATGATGAAGAAAAATTACTTGCCTATAAAATAAATATTTTTGCAGAGAGGCAATATTCGGAAAATAATAATAATATTGCTGTTAATCTTGTTCTAGGTATACTATTACCAGCAGTAATTACTTATATTACTACGGCGATGACCTCTAATTTAAAAATAAATGAGGTGGGAATAGCAGTGATACAATTTGTAATTGCGTCAGTAATTGTATTGGCTTCGTTGTTACTTTTAATTCAATATAAGAAAAAAAGAAAAAATCTTGATAATATTAATATAAAAAAAGCTTTCTTGTTTCTTGAGTATTTTGAGATTAAATAAAAAAACTAAACTCAGAGATTGGACCCCAGTCAGTCTCTGTTTTTAGATAAAAGTGACAGCAAAATAACCTTCTAAAATTACAGAAAGGAAGAAGTGTTCGCAACTGAACACGGGCTAGGGACTGTGCCAAAAAGATAATTTTTTCTAGGACGTAAGACGTCCGTCGTCAAAATTCCTATTTTGGCGGTGTCCCTTTAACGCCCTTTGTATCTTATATGAATAATACAGAATATTATGATCGTCTGGGGGTGTCAAAGAACGCCTCTCAGGACGAAATTAAAAAAGCCTATCGCAAGATGTCCAAAAAATACCATCCCGACATCAATAAGGATCCTGGGGCTGAGGAAAAGTATAAAGAGATTCAAGAAGCCTATGAAACCTTAGGCGATGAGCAAAAGCGTGCTGCCTACGACCAATACGGTCCGGCGGGAGCTGGCGGAGGCTTCGGCGGCAATGGTGGTTTTGGCGGTTTTGACAGCTCAGGATTTGGCGGTTTCGAGGATATTTTTTCAAGTTTCTTCGGCGGCGGAGCGTCCAGAAATCCTAATGCCCCCCGTCAGGGTGATGATCTCCAGTATCGTGTTAATCTTCAGTTTGAAGACGCTGTTTTTGGAACGGAAAAAGAAGTTCATTATAACCGCGAAGCGACTTGCGGAACATGTAACGGATCAGGAGCTAAACCGGGCACCAGTCCTGTTACCTGTTCTAAGTGTCATGGCTCAGGCGTTATCAATATGGATACTCAGACGCCGCTTGGCATGATGCGCCGCCAAGTGACTTGTGATGTCTGTCACGGGACTGGTAAGGAAATCAAGGAACCTTGTCAGACTTGTCATGGAACGGGTCATGAAAAACAAAGCCATAAGGTTTCTGTCAAAATCCCTGCCGGTGTAGAAACCGGTCAGCAAATCCGTCTGGCAGGCCAAGGCGAAGCCGGTTTTAACGGCGGTCCTTACGGAGACCTCTTTGTCATTATCAATGTGATGAAGAGCGATAAATTTGAGCGTGACGGCTCAACCATTTACTACAGTCTGAACATTAACTTTGTTCAGGCAGCTCTCGGAGATACCATTGAGGTACCGACTGTTCACGGGGATGTTGAGCTGAGTATTCCTGCCGGAACACAGACAGGCAAGACCTTCCGCCTCAAAGGCAAAGGAGCACCGCGCTTGCGCGGCAATGGACAGGGCGACCAGCACGTGACCGTTAATGTCGTTACTCCGACAAAATTAAACGATGCTCAAAAAGAAGCCCTGCAGGCTTTTGCCAAGGCCAGCGGAATTGATCCGGTTCACCCTAAGAAAAAAGGCTTTTTTAACAAGGTAAAAGATGCTTTTGATGATATGTAAGAAATAAAAGACCAAGGGAATTCAAAACTGCCCAAAAGTTGGACAAAAATCTAACGGTTAGGACAGTTCAGGAAATCCTTTGGTCTTTTTCAATTTTAATCGTTTTAAGACAGCAGCCCAGATCAGTTTTTTTCTATATGGCTGGCGCAGCTGGCTGCGACTTGTCCCGATTTCCATGAGCTTTAAACTGTCCCCATACAGATAATAGCTCTTTATCTTGTCTCTCAGCTTTCAGCATGCTATAATGCAGCTATGGTACGTTATAAAGCGATTATTTCTTATGATGGAACAGCTTTTTCCGGCTTTCAGAGGCAGAAAAATGCCAGAACTGTTCAGGAAGAAATTGAGAAAACTCTTTGTCGATTAAATTCCGGTAAGGCTGTTAAAATTCACGGCGCAGGCCGGACAGATGCCGGCGTTCATGCTTACGGTCAGGTGATTCACTTTGATTTGGATGAAAAACGTGATTTAGAAAGACTGCGGTTTGGTTTGGATACGCAGACACCGGATGATGTTGATGTCATCAAGGTTGATAGTGTTTCTGAAAATTTTCATGCAAGATATTGCAAACACAGTAAAACCTACGAGTTTCTGGTTGACCTGGGACGTCCTAAAAATCCCCTCATGCGCCATTATGCAACGCATTTTCCCTATGCTGTTGAAGTTGCTGCTATTGAGCGAGCGATAAAAAAATTGCGTGGAACGCATGATTTTACAGGATTTACGGCTTCCGGAACGAGTGTTGACAACAAAGTAAGAACCATCAGCCGTGCAGATGTTGTTTTTGATGAGCAGAAACAATTTTTGATTTTCACTTTTACGGGAAATGGGTTTTTGTATAAGCAGGTTCGCAATATGGTCGGAACCTTATTAAAAATTGGCAATGGCCGTATGCCCATTGACCAGATTGACCGTATTTTAGAATCCGGAGACCGGCATCTGGCGGGTCCTACAGCCGGCCCAAACGGACTGTATTTAAAGGATATTAGTTATGAGGAATAAGTTTGTTTTAGCCATTTCAGGCAATGATATTTTCAGCGGCGGCGGTTTGTATGCTGATCTGGCAACCTATACCGTTAATGGTCTGCAGGGCTTTGTAGCAGTGACCTGTCTTACTGCTGTGACAGAGAAAGGCTTTGAAGTGTTTCCTGTAGACAGCGGCGTTTTTGCCAAGCAGTTAGACAGTTTGGCAGATGCTCGTTTTTCGGCAATCAAACTGGGTCTTCTTCCCAATGTGGCAATAGCTGAAAAAGCGCTGGATTTCATTAAAAAACAAACAAATGTTCCTGTGGTTTTAGATCCGGTTCTTGTCTGCAAGGAAAATCATGATCTGGAAGTCAGTGCCCTGCGAGATGAACTGATTCAGTTTTTCCCCTATGCCACTGTTGTGACGCCCAATCTGGCAGAAGCACAGCTCCTGACCCAAACAACCATCAAAAGTTTAGAGGACATGAAAGAAGCAGCTGGGATACTGCACAGTCTGGGGGCTCAAAATGTGGTTGTGAAGGGCGGCAACCGTCTCAGTAAAGATCGGGCTTTTGATGTCTTTTATGACGGGCAAAACTTTCAAGTCTTAGATTATCCTGTCTTAGAAACTAATAATACAGGAGCAGGCTGCACCTTTGCATCAAGCATTGCCAGCCATTTGGTGCTTGGAAAGACTGTTCAAGATGCGGTCAGAGAAGCTAAAGAGTTTGTCTATCATGCGATTGAGCACTCAAATGATTTCGGAGTAAAGCAGAATTATGAAAGATAACAAGGTACGACATTTAAGTCTGATTGCAGTCCTGACCGCTCTGAGCCTTGTTTTGGGGCTGTTTTTAAAGATTCCGACACCGACAGGCTTCTTAACTTTTCTGGATGTCGGTATTTATTTTACGGCCTTTTACTTTGGCAGTAAGACAGCAGCGGCTGTTGGGGGGATGTCCGGCTTTTTGCTCGATTTGACTGCCGGCTATCCCAATTGGATGGTGTTTAGTCTTTTGGCACACGGGCTTGAGGGGTATTTTGCCGGATGGAAGGGTAAAAAACGCAGTTTAGGTCTTGCTTTAGCTTCTTTGGCCATGGTTGGACTCTACTTTTTGTTTTCTATTCCTTTTTATGGTCTGGGAGCGTCACTTGCAGGTATCTGGAGCAATGTGCTGCAAAACTTTTTTGGCATGCTGATCGGTTACCTTATCTATTTAGCTTTTAAAGGTTTAGAAAGGAGATAAGATGGATTTACAAGAGTTGGAAACAAAGACGCAGGCGATTATTGCTGATTTGGCTGAACGCAGCGGAATTAAAAAAGGTCAGATTTTTGTGCTGGGCCTATCCAGCAGTGAGGTTTCTGGCGGTGTGATTGGGCAGAATTCCAGTCTTGAGATTGGCGAGGCTGTGGTTAAAACGATTTTATCTTATCTTGATGACAGAGGGATTTACTTGGCGGTTCAGGGATGTGAGCATTTGAATCGTGCTTTGGTGGTTGAGCGTGAACTGGCTGAGAAAAAAGATTTGGAAATTGTCAATGTTCTGCCGACACTCCATGCCGGCGGGAGCGCTCAGCTGGCAGCTTTTAAATACATGAACGACCCTGTTGAAGTTGAAGAAATTACTGCCTATGCGGGTCTTGATATCGGCGACACAGCTATCGGTATGCATGTTAAGCGTGTGCAGGTTCCTTTGAGACCTGTCCTGCGTGAATTGGGCGGAGCTCATGTCACTGCCCTGGCCAGCCGTCCTAAGCTGATTGGCGGGGCGCGTGCTAACTATCAGAGCGATCCTATTCGTAAATTTTAAAAAACATCCCCTTAGCAGATTGGCTCTGACAAAGGGGCTGTTTTGTTTTATTTTTGCGCTTGAGTCTGAGGCATAATATTAGCTGTAGGCAGAGCAATACCGGCAGCGGTAAGCGCTTCTTGATAAAGGCGGTAAAAAATGTAGTAAATCTGGATTTGTTTGCCGTTTTGCACAAAGATATCCACCCGAAAGACCATCTGTCCTGTAGTTGCAGAAGCTGTCGCACCCAAGATATTGGGAACGCCGACAATTTCAGGATAATTGGGAACATTTTCCTCGCTGACTTTTTTGATAATGGAAGTTACTGTTTCAAGATTGGTATTAGCATAGATAGGAATATCGATCTGCGCACGCATATCGCCGCGTGACAGATTGCTGACAATGGAAATATTGCGGTTGGGAATGAAATGCAGGGTTCCGTCAAAGTCGCGAATTTGTGTAGTTCGGATACCAACATTGGACACTGTTCCGGCAATGTTTCCGGTTACTGCATTCAGTCTGACAGAATCGCCGACATCAAACTGACGCTCAAGCAAAATGAAAAAACCATTGACCAAATCAGAAAGAAAGCCTTGGGCTCCGAGCCCGATAGCAACACCTGCAATTCCTGCACCGGCCAATAAACTGGAAACTGGCAGCCCGATAATCGCTAACATCCAGTAAATCAGCAGAAAATACAAGCTGTAATCCATCAGGTTATGAAAGAGTTTCGCCAAAGTTTTTTGCCGCGCCTGACTGTATTTAGCCAGAGAGATGGATTTTGCAATAGCTTTTTTAAAAAGATAATTGATGAGCTTTTTGGCAATTGCAAAAACTAAGAGTAAGAGGATGATGGACAAAAGTTTAGAAGAAAAAGCAAATATGATCTTCTCAAAATCAAAATTATCCAGATAAGAAGTTATAAATTTCATGGTCTTAGTGTATCAAAAAAATAGAAAATTAAAAAGAGCATGAGAAAAAAGTCTTAGCTAATTACAATGCCCAAATCAGCGGTCTTTTCCGGTTTTCATTCCTTTACGAAAACAAGATAAAAATAAAAAGCGAAGCAAAATCAGCAGCTGAAAGAAAATGATTTTGTTTCGCTTTCGTATTTTGGTTTACTGTTCCTTGTGCGGGGTTTTTGTTTGATTGAGCCAAGCGTAGGCTAAACCGATGAAAACACCGCCGCCGATCCAGTTGCCAAAGAACACGACAATCCACTGGCGCAGGACATTGATCAGTTCGAGCCCTTTAATATGTTCAACAGAGCTGAAAGCTGCCAGCATGAAAGAAGCAAAGTTGGCGATCAAATGCTCATTGACTAAGAAGACAAACATGAAAATGGCAGAAAGGGCGATTGTGATTTTGGCGCTTTCTTCTTTGAGGAGCATGTAGCCCAGAATAGCAATATTAACGAACATGTTGGCTGTAATACCTTCGAAAAAGTTTTGCCAATCCGATTTAGCTAGCTTAGTTTGAACGGCATTGACTAAAAAACTCTTGTTTGTCAGCTGATCAAAGGAGAACGACTGATTGAAAAGCCAGGCCAAAATAATGGCACCGATCAGATTGAAAAAAGTACAGGTTAGCAAAATGACTGCAGCCTTTTTGAAGGAAATCTGCTTGTAGTAAGCTCCCGAAGACAGATACATCATATTTGATGTTGCCAGCTCACCGTTAAAGAGCAGGACATAAACCAAGCCAAAACTAAAAATAAAAGCAAAAGCAAAGCGTCCAAAGGCAGGAGAAAACTGGGAAATGACGTCGGCAGCGATGGCACCGACAGCAGTACTCATTGTTAAATAGGCTCCTGCAAACATGGAACGTAAGGCATAGCGTCCGAGGCTTTCATCAAAAAGAGCTTCTTTTTTGCGGCAGGCGGCAGCTATTTTTTCCTGAAAAGGACTGGCTGCAGCAGTTGTGGTATGGACCATAAGGAAACCTTTCTAAAAACTATTTTGAAAACTTCTATTGTTTTTCTTTACAATTATACCTTTTTTCCAGGGAAATGAAAAGGGTTTCAGAAAAATCAGCGGGCTTTCTCAGTTTAAAACAGACCCTGTTGCTTTTTCCAAAATTTAGCCGCTTTTGAATGGAAGAAAAAACTTCCAAATTGACAATAAATGTGATAAACTGGAAAGTGCAAATAAATTTTAAGGAGAAATGACTTCATGTCTACATCATTTGAAAACAAAGAGACAAATCGTGGGGTTGTTACATTCACGATTGGCCAAGATAAGATTCAGCCGGCTCTTGACCAAGCCTTCAATAAAGTGAAGAAAGATATTTCAGTTCCAGGATTCCGCAAAGGACATCTGCCGCGTGCCGTTTTTAATCAAAAGTTCGGTGAAGAAGCTCTTTATGAAGAAGCTTTGAACAGTATCCTGCCATCAGCATACGAAGGAGCTGTTGCAGAGTTGGAACTTGACGTTGTGGCTCAGCCAAAAATTGATGTTAAATCAATGGAAAAAGGCCAAGACTGGGAAATCACAGCAGAAGTTGTTACTAAACCAGAAGTAAAACTCGGTGATTACAAAAATCTTGAAGTATCAGTTGAAGAATCTAAAGAAGTTACTGATGCAGAAGTGGACGAAAAAATCGAACGCGAACGCAGCAATCTGGCTGAACTCGTTCTTAAAGAAGACGCAGCCGCTGAAGGCGATACTGTCGTTATCGACTTTGTCGGTTCGGTTGACGGCGTTGAATTTGACGGCGGCAAGGGGGATAACTTCTCACTTGAACTCGGGAGCGGTCAGTTTATCCCAGGTTTTGAAGACCAATTAGTAGGCAAAAAAGCCGGAGAAACAGTTGATGTAAACGTTACTTTCCCAGAAGATTATCAAGCAGCCGACCTTGCCGGCAAGGATGCTAAATTCGTCACAACTATCCATGAAGTCAAGGCTAAGGAAATTCCTGAATTGGATGATGAATTGGCTAAAGACATTGACGAAGAAGTGGAAACTTTAGATGAATTGAAGGCTAAATACCGCAAGGAACTTGAAGCGGCTAAGGAAACTGCTTATGATGATGCAGTTGAAAGTGCAGCTATTGATTTGGCTGTTGCCAATGCTGAAATTGTTGAACTGCCGGAAGAAATGGTTCACGATGAAGTTCACCGTGCTATGCAGGAATTCATGGGCAATATGCAGCGCCAAGGAATCTCATCAGAAATGTATTTCCAATTGACGGGTACAACTGAAGAAGACCTTCACAAACAATACGAAGCAGACGCTGACAAACGTGTGAAAACTAACCTGGTTATCGAAGCCATTGCTAAGGCAGAGGGCTTTGAAGCTTCAGATGAAGAAATCGAAAAAGAAATTGCTGATCTTGCAGCTGAATACAGTATGGATGCTGAACAAGTGCGTTCACTCCTTTCACCGGATATGCTCAAGCATGATATTGCAATGAAAAAAGCTGTTGATACAATTACAGAAACAGCAACTGTTAAATAAGACTCAGCAAGAGCTGCTTTGGTTTTTTAAAATAGGACTTGGGGATTTTGCCTCAAGTCTTTCATTTTTTACGGGTTTTATAGGACAAGCAGAAGCTCCGCCGGCCCGTTCTTGCGTAAAACCGGAAAAGCGAATCTAGACACAGATTTTTTCGTGTTTTTCTAGTAAGGCGTTTAACAAGTTGTTATAATAAGGTTGAAGAAAGCACTCAATCACATTCGGTCTTATATGGAGGAGCTGCCTATGATAAAGCTAATTGTTTTTGATATGGATGGTGTCATTGTTGATACGGAATATCTGGATTTTCAATTACAGCAGGCCTATATAAAGGAAATCGCCAAAGAACCGTCTAAACTGACGCACGAAGATTTTTCGCAGCTTGTCGGACGATCCGGAAAAGATTTGGTCACGCGAATTAAAAAACTTATTCAGCTGGATCTTGCTGATGAAGAAATTGAGCAGGGCCTGCAAAAGGTTGAATTGCAAAAATACCGCAAGGAAAGCTATCTGCCGCTGTTTCGAAAAGACATTCTTGCTGTTTTAGACTATGCTAAGGCTCATGATATAGCCTTAGGAGTTGCTTCATCAACACAAAAAAAGTACATTATCGAAATTCTTGATAATTGCGGCATCAAAGACTGCTTTGATGTTATCGTCAGCGGTGAGGATTTTGAAGCAAGCAAGCCCGATCCGGCTATTTATCTGTCGATTCTTAAGCGTCTGGGGATTCCGGGAGAACAGGCACTCGCTGTTGAAGACTCTCCTTCAGGGATTGCGGCGGCTAAGAAAGCAGGCATGAAGACAGTTGCCTACGAAGAGAAACGCATGTCTGTTGATCAGTCGCAGGCTGATTATATGGCTAAGGATATGCTGGCTATTCTAGAGTATGTCAAGTCTTTCAGCTAAAAGCGGTGCTGTAAGTAAAGCGTTGGCAGGAGCGGCTCTTGCATAAATCTCTTTTGACTTACTGCTGAAAATATCGTAAAATATAAGTTAACGACAAAATAAGGAGAACCACCTTGGAATTAGAAGTATTTGCTGGACAAGAAAAAAGTGAACTCTCAATGATTGAAGTTGCCCGTGCTATCTTAGAAGAACGCGGCCGGGACCATGAGATGTATTTTAGTGACCTTGTTAATGCTATTCAAGTTTATTTAGAAAAGTCAGATGCAGACATTCGTGAAGCCTTGCCGTTTTTCTACTCAGATTTAAATGTTGACGGCAGCTTTATTCCGCTCGGTGACAACAAATGGGGTCTGCGCTCTTGGTATGGCATCGATGAAATTGATGAAGAAATTGTCACTCTTGAAGATGACGAAGACGGTGCGCCAAAACGTAAGCGAAAACGCGTCAATGCCTTTATGGACGGCGATGAAGATGCTATCGACTACAGCGATGATGATCCGGAAGATGAGAGCTTTGATTCGCCTGAAGAAGATACTGATTACGATGATGACAATCCGGATGATGAAAAATCTGAAGTTGAATCTTACGATTCTGAAATCAATGAGATTATCCCCGATGAAGATCTGGATGAAAATGTTGATTTAGATGAAGAAGATGACGAATATTCTGACGACGATGAGGAAGAGGAAGACAGCGAAGAAGAGTAGCTTGCTCTGTCTTAGATGTGTCCAATTCTTCATTGACAAATGAAGTCAGATAGTTTATATTATTTACTGGGCACCTCTTTTGAGGTCGGTATAAGCTCCCTAGTTTTAGGGGGCATTTTTCTTTTTTCTCCCAAATTAAGTAAAGGAGCATTTAATGACAAAGTATATTTTTGTAACCGGCGGTGTTGTTTCTTCAATTGGTAAAGGGATTGTGGCTGCAAGTCTCGGCCGCCTTTTGAAAAATCGCGGTCTCAAGGTGACCATTCAAAAATTTGACCCATATATCAATATTGACCCGGGGACAATGAGTCCTTATCAGCACGGTGAAGTTTATGTGACCGATGATGGTGCTGAGACAGACCTGGACCTCGGACATTACGAACGCTTTATTGATATCAATCTCAATAAATATTCAAATGTGACAACAGGAAAAATATACAGCGAAGTCCTTCGTAAAGAACGCAAAGGAGAATACCTTGGAGCGACGGTTCAGGTTATTCCGCATATCACAGATGCTCTCAAAGAAAAGATTAAACGCGCTGCTACAACGACTGATTCTGATGTGATTATCACTGAAGTCGGAGGAACGGTCGGCGATATTGAAAGTCTTCCTTTCCTGGAAGCTCTGCGCCAAATGAAGTCTGATGTAGGTTCTGATAATGTCATGTATATTCATACTACTCTGCTGCCTTATCTGAAGGCAGCTGGTGAGATGAAAACCAAGCCGACTCAGCACTCAGTGAAAGAGCTCCGCGGTTTGGGTATTCAGCCCAATATGCTGGTCATTCGGACAGAAAAGCCTGCCGGACAAGGGATTAAAAATAAATTAGCTCAATTTTGCGATGTGGCTCCGGAAGCTGTCATTGAATCGCTCGATGTAGACCATCTCTACCAGATTCCGCTTAATTTGCAGGCGCAAAATATGGATCAGATTGTCTGCAATCATTTAAAACTGAATGTGCCGGCTGCTGATATGACAGAGTGGTCTGCCATGGTTGATAAGGTGATGAACCTGAAGAAAACCACAAAGATTGCTCTGGTCGGCAAATATGTGGAACTGCCGGATGCTTACCTGTCTGTTGTTGAAGCTCTGAAGCATTCAGGCTATGTCAACGATACAGCTATTGATTTTGATTGGATCAATGCTAATGATGTTAGCGCTGAAAATGTTGGTGAATTGCTAAAAGACGCAGACGGAATTATTGTTCCGGGCGGCTTTGGCCATCGCGGTACCGAAGGCAAAATCGAAGCCATTCGCTATGCGCGTGAAAATGATGTGCCTATGCTTGGTATCTGCCTTGGCATGCAGCTGACCTGTGTGGAATACGCCCGTCATGTGCTCAATCTTGAAGGGGCTAATTCTGCTGAACTGGATCCGGACACTAAGTATCCGGTTATCGATATTATGCGCGATCAAATTGATATCGAGGATATGGGCGGTACACTGCGTCTGGGGCTTTACCCATGTAAGCTGAAACCGGGCAGTAAGGCAGCAGCGGCCTATGACAACCAAGACGTTGTTCAGCGCCGCCACCGCCATCGCTATGAATTTAACAATGCCTATCGTCAGCAGTTTGAAGAAGCCGGCTTTGTCTTTTCAGGAGTATCTCCGGACAATCGTTTGGTAGAAGTTGTGGAACTCTCAGACAAGAAATTCTTTGTTGCAGCCCAGTACCATCCGGAACTGCAATCACGTCCTAATCGTCCTGAGGAATTATATACGGCCTTTGTGACAGCAGCAGTAGAAAATAGTCATTGATAATAACATAGGATTTAGACAAATTAGGCTCTGTAATCTCCGCAGCAGATAATAGCTTTGGAGATTGCAGAGCTTTTGCTGTCTATCAAAAAAGCCCCATATAACTATAATAAACAGCAAGAGAGCCATTATCGTAAGTCATATGGGACAACCTTAAGTAGCATAGAATTGATTGAATAGATATCCGACTAACAAAATATTGTTTAATTCAAAAATGAAAAAAACATATTAGCTATTACTAAGATGCATTCCAGTATAAAAATTCCAAAACAGATAAGCTTGACAGCACCACTTTGACTGTGCTTAGAAATTAAGACTAATACTGCAAAACTTAATAATATTAACGAGTAAATAGCATATATCATATATTTAACTCAACCTCTTTATAATGGTGTATTATAGCCAACTCCAGCGCCAACCCAGCCTTGACCTTGAATTTGAGCAAGATTATCAGCATCCAAAGATTCGAACGCCTCGAAAGCTAAAGTATTCATACTGAATCTCCTTTAAATAAATGTGATTTTTATACTCATTGTGCTAAAGAAAATTGATTAACAAAACGAATACGCCTATAGTCTAGGTCTTTTGACAGAAAAATTCAAGGGGATTTTCAGTATTGTTATTAATTACTCATTTTGGAGGAATCTTTTGATTATTTTTCTGAATTTTTTAATTTACTTCTCATCGACATATAAAGACCTTGTTTTCAGTGCCTCTCTAATGTGTATAATGTCGGCTGCAGTGATGACAGGATCTCTCTGCGTCACCTTTTCAACTATCCAGCCGGCTAACTTCATGTTAGAACTTTTAAGAAAAAGACAATTTGAGGATTTTTATAAAAATATGGGAAATATCCTTGACAGCAATATAGGAAGTTGATATAATTTATTTTGTTGCTGCGGGGATGGCGGAATTGGCAGACGCGCAAGACTAAGGATCTTGTGACCGCTTTTGGTCGTGAGGGTTCAAGTCCCTCTCTCCGCATATCAGCTGGCCTTTGGCCGGCTTTTTTGTTTTGATGAGTTTTCAAGAAAAGGCTGGAAATTTTACTGTAAAAGTGATAAAATAAACAATGTAATGGGTTTGACCCAAAAAATATTTAGGAGGCCTTTAAAAATGGCAATCGTTTCAGCAGAAAAATTTGTCCAAGCAGCTCGTGACAACGGTTATGCAGTTGGTGGATTTAACACAAACAACCTTGAATGGACACAAGCGATCCTGCGTGCAGCGGAAAGCAAAAAAGCTCCAGTTCTTATCCAAACGTCAATGGGTGCTGCAAAATACATGGGCGGTTACAAACTTTGTAAAGTTTTGATTGAAACTCTTGTAGAATCAATGGGTATTACTGTACCAGTTGCAATTCACCTTGACCATGGTCACTATGAAGATGCGCTTGAATGTATCGAAGTTGGTTACACTTCTATCATGTTTGACGGTTCACACCTTCCAGTTGAAGAAAACCTTGAAAAAGCTAAAGATGTTGTTGCAAAAGCACATGCTAAAGGTATTTCAGTTGAAGCTGAAGTTGGTACTATCGGCGGCGAAGAAGACGGAATCGTCGGCCGCGGTGAATTGGCACCAATCGAAGATGCTAAAGCAATGGTTGAAACAGGCATTGACTTCTTGGCAGCAGGTATTGGTAACATCCACGGTCCATATCCGGAAAACTGGGAAGGTCTTGATCTTGACCACTTGAAGAAACTGACAGAAGCTGTTCCAGGTTTCCCAATCGTACTTCACGGCGGATCAGGTATTCCTGATGATCAAATTCGTGAAGCTATCAAACTTGGTGTTGCTAAAGTTAACGTTAATACAGAATGTCAAATTGCATTCTCAAATGCAACTCGTGCCTTTGCGCGTGCTTATGATGCAAATGAAGCTGAATACGATAAGAAAAAACTCTTTGACCCACGTAAATTCTTGGCTGATGGCGCTAAAGCTATCCAAGAAGCTGTTGAAGAACGTATTGATGTCTTTGGTTCAGAAGGTAAAGCTTAATTGTCTGACCATAGAAGTAACAAAAAATCTCGCCTAGGCGGGATTTTTTGTTATACTGAATAAAACGAGATTTCTAAAGCAGAGAATTGATAAGGAGCTTGTATGATAGAAGCAATTACTGAGATTATTTTTCATGTTTTGTTTGACGTTCCAAAAGGGAAAAAGCTTCGCTCTTTAATTGTTTGGTTGGCTTTTTATCTTGCGCTGACTTTTCTGATGGGTCTTTTAATCGGTCTTTACGTGCTCATTGTGATGATTTGGACGTTGTTGAAGCCCCTAGCTATTTTCTTGCTTCTTTTGTTGTTTGCCCTAATTGTTTTTATTGCTGTAGTGTTGAAAAGTTTGTATCAGTTATGGAAGCAAAAAGGGAACATTAACTTATTGGAGAATAGCCATTTCTCAGAAGATTCTTAAATGGCTGCGCCTATTCTATTGACAAAATTTTTAGAAATAGTAAAATATTACTGTTAGCCGATTTAGCTCAGCTGGTAGAGCAACGCACTCGTAACGCGTAGGTCACAGGTTCAAGTCCTGCAATCGGCATTAGTTAGCTGCAAGCAACACTTTAAGATTTGTGTGATAGGTCTTAAGGTGTTTTTTCATATTTTCAACTGGCTAACGTCATTTTAGAATTTTCACATCTGTGCTAAGCCGTAGTTCTGGAAAAATATTTGAAGAGGCTATTGTCAAACGGTTGGTATTTTGCTATAATATTACGGTATGTGGTGACTTCACCCTTAGACTAAGCAGGAGGATGACAGATAAATGGCGAAAGTATGTTATTTTACAGGACGCAGGACTGTATCAGCAAATAACCGTTCACACGCAATGAACAAAACCAAACGCACAGCAAAACCAAATCTTCAAAAAGTGACTGTTCTTATTGACGGAAAACCTAAAAAAGTTTGGGCTTCAGCACGTGCGCTTAAATCTGGTAAAGTAGAACGCGTTTAAAACGAAAGAAGAGTCTTAGGGCTCTTTTTTTGTTATGTTTTTACAAGCTATCTATATTATGGTAAAATAAGCTGATAAAAACTTTTTGAGGTAGCAAAATGACAGTAAAAATTAATACAAAAGACGGTCAGATTGAATTGTCTGATGACGTGATTGCCACAGTTGTTGGCGGTTCAGCCAATGAAATTTTCGGGGTTGTCGGCATGGCCAGCAAGAGCGCTATCAAAGATAACTTTCAGGCTCTGCTGCGCAAGGAGAATTATTCTAAGGGTGTTGTTATTAAATCAACCGATGCCGGTATCTCAGTTGATGTTTACACTGTGATGAGTTACGGTGTTAAAATCAGTGAAGTATCGAAAAATATTCAAGAGCGCGTCAAGTTTAATCTTGAAAATCAATTGGGCATTTCTGCTGATATGGTTAATGTCTATGTCCAAAATATTAAAGTTGTGGGAGAAGATTAGTGGCTAATATTACAACAAGTTTATTCCAAGGGATGATTCAGGCAGCTGCAACACGCCTTGGTAAACAAGCAGAATATGTCAATTCACTGAATGTCTTTCCTGTCCCGGATGGCGATACAGGTACTAATATGAGCATGACCATGGATAATGGTGCCAAGGAAGTCTCTGATAAGCCGGCTTCAACGGTTGGAGAAGTCGGTCAAATTCTTTCCAAGGGATTGCTGATGGGCGCACGCGGTAACTCAGGTGTTATCACTTCTCAGCTTTTCCGCGGTTTTGCCCAAAGCATCAAGAATAAAAAAGAGCTGACAGGCAAAGATCTGGCTCAGGCGCTTCAAGCCGGGGTTGAGGTGGCTTATAAGGCCGTTATGAAGCCGGTTGAAGGAACTATTTTGACAGTGTCGCGCGGAGCCGCGACAGCTGCCATTAAAAAGTCTGAAAATACGGATGATGCTGCTGACGTGATGCAGTCTGCGGTCAATGGTGCCAAAGCTGCTTTGGCTAAGACACCGGATCTGCTTCCTGTTTTAAAAGAAGTGGGTGTTGTTGATTCGGGCGGCCAAGGTTTAGTTTTCATCTATGAAGGTTTTCTGTCAGCTTTAACTGGCGATTATATTCTGTCAGAAGATTTTCAGGCCACTCCTGCCAATATGACAGAAATGATCAATGCCAAGCATCATAAGTCTGTTGCCAGTCATGTGGCCACAGAAGACATTACCTTTGGCTACTGTACAGAAATTATGGTGGCACTAAAGCAGGGTCCGACTTATGTCAAAGATTTTGACTACGAAGTCTTTCAAAATTACCTGAGTAATTTAGGGGATTCTCTGTTAGTTATCAATGATGATGAAATTGTTAAGGTTCATGTTCATACTGAAGATCCGGGTCTGGTTATACAAGAAGGACTCAAATACGGGGCTCTTGTCAAGGTAAAAGTTGACAACATGCGCAATCAGCATGAGGCTCTTCAGGAAAAAGAGGCAGAACCAAGAGCTAAAGAGCTGAAAGAATATGCTCTGATAGCCGTTGCGGCCGGCGACGGTTTGGCGGAAATTTTTAAATCACAAGGTGTAGATTATATCATTTCCGGCGGCCAGACTATGAATCCTTCGACAGAAGACATTGTCAAGGCTATTGAGTCTGTTAATGCGAAGAACATTATTATTTTACCGAATAATAAAAACATCTTCATGGCTGCCCAAAGTGCCGCGGACGTTGTTGATGTTCCGGCTGCGGTTGTGGAAACGCGGACTATCCCGCAAGGTTTTACCAGTCTTTTAGCTTTCAATCCTGCCAATTCCTTGGAAGATAATGTCGCTGCTATGACAGACAGCATCACAGATGTTGTCAGCGGAAGCGTAACGATGGCTGTTCGTGATACGACTATTGATGGTCTGACTATTCATAAGGATGATGTTTTGGGAATGGTTGACGGCAGCATTTTGGTTTCAACGCCAGATATGGATCAAGCCCTGCGCCAAACCTTTGATAAAATGATTGACGGTGACAGTGAAATTGCCACTATTTATGTTGGAGAAGACGGCAGTCAGGATCAAGCCCAAAGCCTGTCAGATTATCTGGAAGACCATTACGAAGATTTAGAAGTTGAAATCCATCAAGGCAGCCAGCCTGTCTATCCTTATATAATGAGTGTAGAATAAAAAATAATATCAAAGAAAGCAGATGGTGCTTTCTTTTTTGTTTTGCCAATAACTGGGTTCGCTGTCAGAGGTGAAAAATTTAAAAAGCTGATATTCGTATTTGAATATTTCTTAAAGCGGCAATTTTCTGTGATAAAGTATATTCGGAACTGTTAAACAAAAGAGTTCACTTTGTATTAGATAAGCTAACAAAAGGAAAAGTTATGCGGACATTTTTTACCGAAAATAAACACTTTACACAACTAATTGGTATTAATTTACTGTCGAAAGTCGGTGATAGATTATTTTATACTGCGATGTTAACAGCAGCGGCTTCTTTACCGAATGGCAGTTTAGCAGTTATGATTGTGTCGGCTTCAGAGACACTTCCTATTTTGATGAGTTTATTTCTAGGTGTGGCAGCTGACAGACAGCAGCAAAAACTAGGTCACTTAGTTAGCAGCTCGCTTTTTAGAACACTGATGTATCTTGGTATCGGCTTTATCTTTAGCTATCCGCCAACCCTGCTTTTAATCCTGGCAGCTTCGCTTTTAAACTTATTATCAGATATTAGTGGAAATTATTCGACGGCACTTTTTTCACCCTTTACTAAAACTTTGGTGAAAGCAGACGATATGGAAGAAGCTCAGGGACTTGTTAGTTTGGGAACCCAGTTGGTGAGTGTCTTAGCAACTTTTGCCGGAGCATCCTTGCTGACAGTTTTTAGGGAAAGTTCTTTAGCGCTGATAAATGCCTTGATTTTTTTAGCGGTGGCAATACTTTATGGGCTGATGCGGCCCTTTCTTAAAGAGCAGGAATCTAAAATAAAGACAATTAAAGAGAAAACGACTCTTTCAGCGGTTAAAGATAATTTCAAATCTTTTCTGGCTGACCGGATTTTACTGATTAACCTGATTCAGTTAACCCTGTTAAATGGTTTCTTCGGTGGCTTGATGCCTTTGTTTGCTTTATTTATCAAGGAAAATCATGAATTAGCGACGGTGAGCAGTCCTCTTAAAATTTCGCTCTTATCAGGAATCATTACCGTGTTTATGATAATCGGAAACAGTTTAACAGCTAAAGTGTTTAGAAAGCATTCTATTTTGGTTATCAATCTTTGGGCTGATCTGACGATTCTTCTGGCGGGGCTGGGGTTTATAGCTGATAATATCTGGCTAATTTTCTTGGCAAACAGTCTCCTTGCTTTTTTAGTAGGGATTGTTTCTCCGCGCTTTTCAGCTGATATTGTCAATCGTTACCCCGTCGAAAGAATTGGCGGCATTGTCACCAGTGTTAATTCTCTTTTGGTATTGGCACCGCCTGTGACAAGCTTGCTGTTTCCGCTCTTATCAACCATCAGCAGCTCTCTGGCTTACTTTGGCTTCATCATTTATGCCTTATTATTACTAATCATCAGTTTAGGTATGAAAAAGAACTCTTGATGTCTCAAGAGCTCTTTTCATCAGCTAACAGATTCGTTAAGTTTTCTTGGAGAAATGCTGCAGTTTCTTCCTGTCCCACGTTTCTGATATCATGAATATAATCGTCTAAGACAGACTTATCGGTGATTTTTCTTTCCTGATAGGCGAGAACTTTCTTTAAAAAAATGAGAACCGTCTTTGCAAACATATCTTGATAGGTCAAGGTATTTTCCAGGTGTTTCATAAAATAATCGGCATGGCTGTTCTGCTTTCTCTCTAATAACACAAAGATAATATTTAAGAAAAGCAATTGCGTTCGATGTTTGTTATTGGGGATTGACAAATAGGCGGTGGCTCTTTCAATAAAAGCTTTTCCCAGAAAAATTAAGTCACTGTCCGATAAAATGGACAAAGTGTTCCCAAAAATATAGAGCTCATATTCTGTCCACGCTTCAATATTATAAAGATAGGCTGTGACTAATTCTCTGTCCTTTTCTGTGATACGATGCTCTGGCTTTAAATCATGAATGGCACAGCGGATGACAAGTTTATTGAGCTGATTGTATGTATCGTAAACTTCAGAATTTTCGTCATAACTGTTCAGAAGTTCTTCCAATCCCGTTATATCCTTATTTGCATGGTGTTCAGCGATTTTTTTGGCCAGCTGGAAAAAGGAACTGTCTTCATACTGATGATAAGCATGTTCAAATTCAGCAAGGCTCATGTGGATAGCGGAGATGGCAGTTATTAGTTTATCTGCAGAGAGCATGGTCTGTCCGTTTTCAAATTTAGACAGCTGAGATTGTGATAGCTTGTCATTTGCAATATCTTTCATTTTAAGTCCTCTGGCTAGTCTGAGCTCTCTGTAAAGTTCGCCGAGATTGAATGAATCTAATTTGGTCAAAGCAGCCTCCTTTGCTTATCTTCATTATTATTTATTCTAGCAAAAAAATCTTCTTTGCAACAGAAGTCAGCTACGTGACTAGCCATGCTAAGTTGTTAAGCATTTGATGGATGATGCGAAAAAGCATTTGCGTCGGCACGATCATTCATAAGAATTCACCAACCTTTTTTGCCTATAAAAAGAATGAAAATAAAGCTCAGATAATTGCAGAAGGGACTTGCAAAATTTTTCAAAAATGTTATGATATTAACTAAGTGATTTGAATTTTTTGAAAATTTGAACAATAATTGCAAAGGAGGTTCCCGTGGAAAAAATACAGCTTAAAAATCCGAGATCAGGATCAGAATTACTGCTTGATACCTTGGAAAGTTTAGCAATCACAACCATTTTTGGGTATCCCGGCGGTGCTGTCTTACCGCTCTATGATGCGATCTATAAAAATGATACGATCCGCCATATTTTAGCCCGTCATGAGCAGGGAGCAGTGCACGAAGCAGAAGGTTTTGCCAAATCTACCGGAAAACTTGGTGTCGCTGTGGTGACAAGCGGTCCCGGTGCAACAAATGCCATCACCGGTATTGCTGATGCTATGAGCGACAGTGTGCCTATATTGGTCTTCACTGGTCAGGTTGCAACCCCCGGTATTGGTAAGGATGCCTTTCAGGAGGCTGATATTATTGGTGTTACGATGCCTATCACCAAGTACAATTATCAAGTCCGCGATGCAGCAGATATTCCGCGTATTGTAACAGAGGCTGTTCATATTGCAACGACCGGGCGTCCCGGTCCAGTTGTCATTGACCTGCCTAAAGATGTTTCTGAGAAAATGGTCAGCTTTTATTACAAGACCGATCTGAATGTACCCGGCTATCAGCCGACTGTTGAGCCAAACAACCTACAGGTTAAAAAGATTTTGTCTCAGCTTAAAAAAGCCAAAAAACCGTTGATTTTAGCAGGCGGAGGCGTTAATTATTCGGGAGCTTCTGCGGAATTAGTTGCCTTTGCCGAGCGCTATAATATTCCGGTTGTGTCGACGCTTTTGAGCTTAGGGGTGATGCCGATTGAACATCCTCTGTCTCTTGGTATGGGAGGCATGCACGGCTCTTATGCGTCAAACATGGCGCTGACAGAGTGCGATTTCCTGCTCAATTTTGGTTCGCGTTTTGCCGATCGGCTGACAGGCAATCCTAAAACCTTTGCTAAAAAGGCCGTGGTTGCCCATGTGGATATTGACCCTGCTGAAATTGGGAAGGTTGTCAAGACCGCTATTCCGGTTGTCGGAGATGCCAAACAGACTTTGAAACAGCTCTTGGAAGCAGATAAAGTTTCCACAAGACACCGGGAATGGACAGATAAGGTCCTGCAAAATAAGGCCAAGGCTCCTTTTAGCTATAAGTTTGATGAAGACATTATCAAACCGCAGCATGCGATTGAAACGATTGGCAAGCTGACTAAAGGAGAGGCGATTGTTATCACAGATGTCGGACAGCATCAGATGTGGGCGGCTCAGTTTTATCCTTATAAAAATGAACGTCAGATTATCACATCAGGAGGGCTTGGAACAATGGGCTTTGGTATTCCTGCAGCCGTTGGTGCCAAGTTGGCAAATCCTGACAAAGAAGTTGTTCTGTTTGTAGGTGACGGCGGTTTTCAAATGACCAATCAGGAACTGGCTATTTTGAATGGTTATGGTGTTCCAATCAAGGTCGTTTTGATCAACAACCATTCGCTGGGCATGGTTCGCCAGTGGCAGGAGTCCTTCTATGATGAGCGCCGGAGTGAGTCAACTTTTGATGATGAGCCGAATTTCCAGCTTTTGGCTGAATCATACGGTATCAGTCATTATAAGTTTTCCGACCCTTTGACGCTGGAAAAAGATCTGGAAGTTATTTTGGAAAACAAGCCGATGCTGATAGAGGTTAATATTTCCAATCGTGAGCATGTTTATCCAATGGTACCGTCAGGTAAGAGCAATGCGGAAATGTTGGGGGTGACTTTTAATGCGTAGAATGTTAACAGCCAAACTTCAAAATTCCACCGGAGTCCTCAATCGTTTTACCGGGGTACTTTCCCGCCGGCAGGTGAATATTGAGTCTATTTCAGTCGGTCATACCGAGGTGCCCAATATTTCCAGAATTACCATCATTATTGATGTCGATTCACTGGAAGAAGTAGAGCAGATTATTAAGCAGCTCAATCGCCTGATTGATGTTGTCCGTGTCCGCGACATTACGGATCAGCCTCACTTGGAACGTGAAGTCATCCTGATAAAAGTAGCGGCTCCGACCAGCAAGCGTGCAGAGATTCTAGCGATTATCCAGCCTTTTCGTGCCAGTGTTATTGATGTGGCGCCAAAGTCAATCACTATCCAGATGACAGGAGATGCGGATAAGATTGAAGCTTTGATTCGAGTGATTCAGCCTTATGGTGTTAAAAATATTGCCCGGACAGGCGCAACAGGATTCACAAGGGATTTATCTTAAAAGCTTTAAAGAAGTTATCCAACCTTAGCAATAATAAAAATAGAAAAGAGAGATATATTATGGCAGTAGAAATGTTATATGAAGCAGATGTAAAAGTTCCCGCACTTGACGGTAAAAAAATTGCCGTTGTCGGATATGGTTCGCAGGGTCATGCCCATGCGCAAAACCTGCGTGATTCCGGTCACGATGTGATTATTGGTGTGCGTCATGGTAAATCTTTTGACAAGGCGAAAGAAGACGGCTTTGATGTCTATGAAGTGGCAGAAGCTACTAAATTGGCTGATATCATCATGATTTTAGCACCGGATGAAATTCAGGCAAAACTCTATGCTGATGAGATTGCACCAAACTTGAGTGCCGGTAAAGCTCTTGGCTTTGCTCATGGCTTTAACATCCGCTTTGAATACATCAAAGCACCGGAAGATGTTGATGTCTTCATGGTTGCGCCAAAAGGACCCGGACACTTAGTGCGCCGTACCTACCAAGAAGGCTTCGGTGTACCTGCGCTCTTTGCTGTTTACCAAAATCCAAGCGGCAATGCACAAAATATTGCTATGGACTGGGCTAAAGGCATCGGTGCTGCACGCGTTGGGCTTTTGGCAACAACCTTCAAAGAAGAAACAGAAGAAGACTTGTTTGGTGAACAGGCTGTTCTTTGCGGCGGTTTAACTGCTCTTATTGAAGCTGGTTTTGAAGTGCTTACTGAAGCCGGCTATGCGCCGGAATTGGCTTATTTTGAAGTGCTGCATGAAATGAAATTAATCGTTGATTTGATTTACGAAGGCGGCTTCAAGAAAATGCGTCAGTCTATTTCAAATACCGCTGAATTTGGTGATTATGTATCAGGTCCGCGCGTGATTACAGAGCAAGTCAAAGAAAATATGAAGGCAGTCCTTGATGATATCCAAAACGGCAAATTTGCTCAGTCATTTGTTGATGATTACCAAAACGGACGTCCGCGCCTGGAAGCTTACCGCAAAGAAGCTGCAAACCTTGAAATTGAAAAAGTTGGAGCAGAGCTCCGCAAGGCTATGCCGTTTGTCAATCAAAATGATGACGATGCTTTCCAAATTTATAACTGATAGAATTACTGAAATGCCGGATTTTTTCCGGTATTTTTTTAGTTTAAAAATATCAGATGCCATAAGTTACAGGACTTTGCACTCTAAAAGTTGAATATTTCTGACGTATGCCGGAGTCTGTCTTATTTGCAGGCTCTGTCTATCATTTTATGGCTTTTTTTGTTATAATGAATAGACTGAATATTTTGAAAAAGAGGAGAATTATGATTTCAGCTAGAGATGTGGTTGCAGCCAACGAAGTGTTAAAAGATGTCGTTGTCCGTACACCGCTTGAATTTGACCGTTATTTGTCTGAAAAGTACCAAGCGACTGTTTACCTAAAACGTGAAAATATGCAAAGGGTGCGTTCGTTTAAACTGCGCGGTGCTTATTATGCCATTTCACAGCTGTCTGATGAGGAAAAGGCGCAGGGTGTTGTCTGTGCTTCTGCGGGCAATCACGCGCAGGGTGTTGCTTATACCTGTCATGAAATGAAAATTCCGGCAACTATTTTCATGCCTGTAACAACTCCTCACCAAAAGATCAACCAAGTACGATTTTTCGGTGGCTCCTTTGTTGATATCAAACTGGTGGGAGATACCTTTGATGCTTCGGCTCAGGCTGCACAAGACTATACTAAGTCCGAAGGAATGACTTTCATTGATCCTTTTGATGATGAAAACGTTCAGGCCGGGCAAGGAACCGTTGCCTATGAGATCTATGAACAGGCTCAGGAAGATGGTCTGAGCTTTGATGCCATTTTGGTGCCGGTTGGCGGCGGCGGCTTGATTTCAGGCATTGCTGCCTACATCAAAGATGTCGCACCGGAAATTGAAGTAGTCGGTGTTGAGGCTATGGGAGCACGCAGCATGAGAGCTGCTTTTGATAAGGGTCATCCGGTTAAATTGGAACACATTGATAAATTTGCTGATGGCATTGCAGTGCAAAAAGTCGGCCGTTCAACCTATGAGGTGGCCAGAAAATATGTTGACAGATTAATTGGTGTTGATGAAGGCTTGATTTCAGAAACCTTGATTGATATGTATTCTAAGCAGGGCATCATCGCTGAACCGGCAGGCGCAGCCTCTATTGCGGCACTGGAAGTCATGAAAGAAGATATCAAGGGCAAGACAGTTGTCTGTGTGATTTCCGGCGGTAACAATGATATTAACCGCATGCAGGAAATGGAAGAGCGTGCCTTGATTTATGATGGCGTTAAACATTATTTCGTTGTTAATTTTCCGCAGCGTCCGGGAGCTCTGCGTGAATTTGTTAATAACATTTTAGGGCCTGATGATGACATCACGCGTTTTGAGTATATCAAGCGTGCCAATAAAGGAACCGGACCGGTTCTGATCGGAATTACTCTGGCCGATAAGAATGACTATCAGGCTCTGATTGATCGCCTGAGTGCTTTTGATCCAAGCTATATCAACCTTCATGGGAATGAAAGTCTCTATAATATGCTGGTTTAGTTTTTCTTGTCAAGCACCAAAGAATAGTTTATAATAAGTGAAACACAGAAATAGGAGATTGTTATGATCATTTTTATCTTTCTTTGCCTTGTATTGTTATTTTGCATTATTTTAATTGCCAGCGGTCTGTATGTTGTCCGTCAGCAGACAGTTGCTATTATTGAACGTTTTGGCCGCTACCAAGTCACAGCCAGCAGCGGGATTCATATTCGTTTGCCTTTTGGTATTGACAAGATTGCTGCGCGCATTCAGCTGCGTTTGCTGCAGTCTGAGATTATCGTTGAAACCAAAACCAAGGACAATGTCTTTGTAACCCTTAATGTTGCAACGCAGTACCGTGTCAATGAACAAAACGTGACGGATGCTTACTATAAACTGATGCGCCCGGAGGCGCAGATCAAATCTTATATTGAAGATGCTCTGCGTTCATCTGTTCCCAAGCTGACTTTGGATGAACTGTTCGAGAAAAAAGATGAAATTGCCCTTGAAGTTCAGCATCAGGTGGCAGAAGAGATGTCAACTTATGGATATATTATCGTTAAGACCTTGATTACCAAGGTTGAACCGGATGCTGAAGTTAAGCAGTCAATGAATGAAATCAATGCTGCTCAGCGTAAACGTGTGGCAGCTCAGGAATTAGCAGAAGCTGATAAGATTAAGATCGTTACGGCAGCCTCTGCGGAAGCAGAAAAAGACCGTTTACACGGTGTCGGTATTGCCCAACAGCGTAAAGCGATTGTTGATGGTTTGGCTGAGTCTATCGCTGAGCTTAAACAAGCTAACGTTGGAATGACAGAAGAGCAAATCATGTCTATTCTTTTGACCAACCAATATCTTGATACTTTGAATCAATTTGCTGCAGGCGGCAATCAAACCCTCTTTTTGCCTAATAATCCGGAGGGTGTCGAAGATATGCGGACGCAGATTTTATCAGCTTTAAAAGCACAGTAATATAAAAAGAGAGTTTTCCGCTTCAGATTTCCCAGAGGGTTTGAGCGGATTGACTCTCTTTTTGTTTATAGAAAAAAGGAAATAGGGAGCTGTTCAGTCTGCTTTCTTAAAGGCATTTAGTTTTTTGTCAGGGTCAAGAGTGTCAGGATTTGTTTTTCGATGAGAGCCAGATCTTCTTGCTCGTCTGAGCTGGGGATGCCAAAAATAAAACGCTGAGCAAAGTAAGCAAAGAGCAGACCGATATTAATTCGGACAGCCTCCAAGGCACTGAGATTGCTAATCTGAGGATTGTTTTCTTTTAAAATCTGCCAATAGTCCCTAAAATCTGCGGCTATCGCTGTTTCAATAGTTGTCAGCAGTGTTTGCCGCAATTCGGTATTGACCAGACATTCCTGAATGAGAATTTTAATCAGCTCTGCATTTTGTGCTAAAAACTGAAAACGATCCTGAACGATAAAGTGGACAGCTGCTTGCAATTCGGTATGGGTCTCTAGTTGCGGAAGAAAGGCCTTTTTTAACTCTGGAATCATGGGCTGCATGATTTCTGCCAGCAGGTCGCTTTTGGTTTTAAAATATTTGAAAATAGTTGCCTGACTGACGCCGGCCTTATCAGCAATTTGCGCGGTAGAAGTACCGTTGTAGCCTCGTTGAGAGAAAAGCTCGATAGCAGCGGCCAGTGTTTTCTTTTTGCCGGCCGGCATTTGATGATGTTCCAGCCAATCACGGTAGCTGCCTAAAATGTTATTTTTATCCATAATTACCTCATTCTTATCTTCATTATACCTTGCGGTAGCGTTTAAGTCCAATAATGTTAAGACTTGTCAAACTGAAAAGAAAAAGAAAGAGGATCGATACATCGCTTTGAAGATTTAACAGACTGCTGCCGTTCAGGATAATTTTGGACAGAGCATGTCCGGCATAATACAGAGGCAGGATTTTCCCCAGAGACTGCACCCAGTCTGCCATAGAGTCCAGAGGAATGATGCCTGAAAAGAAAATTTGCGGAACGACAATAATAGGAATAAACTGCATCATTTGAAATTCTGATTGAGCTAAGGTAGACAGCAAAAGGCCAAAGGCTAAAGCAACAAGAGCAAAAAGGATGTTAATCAGGATTACATGGCTAATACTGCCGACTACCTGAAGATCTAAAAGCCAGATGGTTGAAAAAACAATGACTGTTGTTTGAAGAGCAGCGATAAGGCCGTAAGACAGCATGTAGCCAAAGACAATATCGGAGCGTTTGACTGGTGTCGCTAAGAGCCGATCCAGTGTCCCTGCTGTACGCTCTTTAAGAAGAGCCATGCCTGAGATAAGAAAAACAAAGAAGAAGACGAAAAATCCCATAAGAATCGGTATCATCTTGGTAAAGAAAGTTGTATCTTTGTTTCCGTAATTATAACTTTCAGACAGGTCAAACGCGCTTTGTTTGCTATCAATTTCGTTTTGCTTATCGTCAGTATTATTGGCAGCTGATGCCTGCGTGCGGTCATTATTTTCAGACTGCTGGGGATTAGCTTGTTCTTGTGCGGATTGTGCCTGCGCT
Source organism: Streptococcus sp. ELY_90 (assembly GCF_058314475.1). Classification (NCBI taxonomy): domain Bacteria; kingdom Bacillati; phylum Bacillota; class Bacilli; order Lactobacillales; family Streptococcaceae; genus Streptococcus; species Streptococcus sp. ELY_90. The sequence goes on along the minus strand of NZ_JBZFUJ010000010.1, from coordinate 32,231 downwards.
TTCTTAGCAGCTTTGGCACTTGCTTGCCGGGCTTTTTTGAGATTTTGAACCAGTTCTTGAACTTGAGTCTGTTTCAGAGTGTTTTTGATGGCTTGGCGAGCCAGATTGGTTTTGCTGGAATCCGTATTTGCATAGGTAATGTCATAGTGTTTCTTATCTTTATAGACAAGAACAGCGTCAGCTTTTTCACCGTTTAAGGCCTTGATGGCACTGCTTTTATTATCGTAAGTTTTAAGGCTGATATGGTCGAGTTTATCCAGTGAATCATAAACGGTCTTCGGAAGATCAACTGCAGCAAATGCCACCTTAGTTTCAGTACTGGCAGAAAAAGCAGCGTTCATCAGCCACATGATGAAAACAGGTGCTAAAAACAAAAGTAGCAGCGAACGTTTATCGCGCAGCAGTTCCGTCAAAACCTTTTTTGAAATGGCTAAAATTCTCATCATAATTCTCCTTCTGCTTTTAAGAAAACCTCTTCAATAGAATGAACGCCGTAAGCTGATTTTAGGTTTTCCGGGCTGTCAAAAGCTATCATTTTGCCATCCAGCAGCAGGGCAACCTTATCTGTCAGTTCGGCCTCATCCATGACATGGGTTGTCAGTAAGATGCCGATACCGTCTTTTTTTAACTGGTGCAGTTCCTGCCAGACCTTGCGGCGCAGTGCGGGGTCAATTCCGACAGTCGGTTCGTCCAGAATCAAAAGACGGGGCTTGCCCAGCAAGGCAATAGCTAGGGACAGACGGCGCTTCATACCGCCTGAATAGCCTGAAACAGCCTTGGTTAGATGCTCAGATAAGTTGACAATTTGACAGGCATACTCAATAGCTTCCGGAATCTCACGTTTAGGGAGTCCTTTCATTTGGGCGAAAAATTTCAGATTTTCTAAGCCGGAAAGTGAATCATAAAGGGCATCGGACTGAGCCATATAGCCGATTTCTCCAAGAACATGGCGGTCGGGCATATGGCGGCTGAGAACAAGAGCGTCTCCGCTGTCTGCCTTCTCCATGCCCAGCATGGTTTTTATCATGGTTGATTTCCCTGCTCCGGACGGACCGATCAAGCCGACAATTTCACCTGAGTTTAATTCAAAACTGACTTTATTGAGAACAACTTGCTTGCCGAAGTTTTTTCTCAAAGCCTGCAAATTCAGTAGTTTTTCCATACTATAGCCTCCAACAGCAGGTTGGTGAGTAATCACTAACTTTTATGACAACTATTATAGTGAGTGTTTACTCACTTGTCAAGAAAAAGATTGTTTTTTATAAAATTTACGGCAAACAAAAAAGGAACAAGCGAGACAATCAGCCAGCGGCAGTGATTGTTCCTGTTCCTGTATCGTAAAGGGTCCGTCATTTAAAGCCTGTAAAGAGTTTGTTCAGGCTTATTGTGTTATGGCTGGTGAGCTTGGCGGACCATATGTCCTTCAATCCAGCTGGGCAGGCGGCTGATATGGAGCATATTGCCAATAAGCAGACTGATAAAGTTTAAGCTGATGTCACCTAAATCCAAAACACCGAGATGAAAGACATACTGGCAGCTTTCTAAAAGAATCAGCCCCAGCAAGGACAGACTGACATTGGTTTTTGACGGTGGGTACAAAAATCCTATAGGAATAAACATCAGTAAGTTCATTACCGGAACGAATCTGCTGCCGTTTGCCATGTCATGGATAAACGAGAAGGGATTGAGGATCAGTCCTTGGTGGCCGATATTTTTCAAGAGGATAACATAAACAAGCAGGAGGCTGTAAATGAAGTAGGAAATGACGATGCTGGTGTTTTTAATTTGCTGGGTGCAGCAGAATTTGAACAAAACAAAAGTAAAGTAAGACAGTATAAGAGTGATGATAAGATTTAAAAATAAGGCAAAGTCCATACCGTAATTTGAAATATAGTGAGCATAAACTCTTAAAAAGCTATCATAAAACCATTTTGCAGCTATAAAAGAGGTAAAAAAGAGCAGGACGTTAGCAGCAGAATTATTTTGTTTAATTACCATAGTTTTGTCCTCCTTTGCGTTTTGATCAAGTATAGCGGAGAAAACTTATAATTTCTTTAAGGCAAAAAATAAAAAAACAAGCAGCTGCCTCATGGAGCTGCTTGTTTGACTTAACTTTAGTTCAAAAAACGCTGTAAGAAAATCTTAGTTCTTTCTTCCTTAGGGTTTTCAAAGATTTGCTGAGGAGTGCCGCTTTCGGCAATAACTCCTTGGTCCATAAAGATCACGCGGTCTGATACATCGCGGGCAAAGTCCATTTCGTGGGTGACAATCAGCATGGTAAGGCCTGACTGAGCCAAATCTTTAATGGTTTTTAGGACCTCTCCGACCATTTCAGGGTCAAGAGCAGAGGTCGGCTCATCAAAAAGAATGGCTTCAGGGTTGACAGATAAGGCACGGGCAATAGCGACACGCTGCTTTTGACCACCGGAGAGCTGACTGGGTTTTGCTTTCCAGTACTGCTCAGTCATTCCGACCTTGTTGAGGTTTTCCTTAGCGATTTTCTCAGCCTCGGCATGCGGGCGTTTAAGCACAGTGGTCTGAGCAACAATGGCATTGTCTAAAACATTGAGATTATTGAACAGATTAAAAGACTGAAATACCATGCCCAGATTTTCACGGTATTTGGTAAGATCATAACCTTTTTCAAGCACATTTTGACCGCGGTAGAGAATTTCACCGCCGCTGGGTTCTTCCAGCAGGTTGATCGAGCGCAGCAGGGTGGATTTGCCCGAACCCGAGGAGCCGATGATTGAGATAACTTCCCCTTTTTTGACAGTCAGAGAAATATCCTTGAGGACCTCGTTCTTGCCGAAGGATTTTTTTAAATGGTTGATTTCTAAAATAGTATCGGTCATCAGTGCGCCTCTCCTTCAATTTGGGTGTAATTATCCTGGTCCATCTTTCTTTCAATCAAGCGAAGAATCCGCGTCACAGTAAAGGTTAAAATGAAATAAATGACAGCGATAATAAAGAATGTTTGGAAATATTGGTAGGTCTGTGTGGCTACGGTGTTTCCGGAGAAATAGAGTTCCACAACGGAGATCACATTCAGTACGGATGTATCCTTGATATTGATAACGAATTCATTGCCGGTAGCTGGCAGGATGTTGCGGATGACCTGAGGCAGAACAATTTTTCTCATGGTCTGTCCGTGGGTGAAACCAAGGGCTGTCGCAGCTTCGAACTGTCCCTTATCAACGGCAAAGATACCGCCGCGGACGATCTCACTCATGTAGGCTCCGGTATTGATGGAAACGATAAAAATTGCGGCCAGCGTACGGTCAAGAGAAATACCAAAAGCTTGGGCAGTACCGTAATAAATAACCATGGCCTGTACAATCATTGGCGTTCCGCGGAAGACTTCAATATAGACATTGAGCAGCCAGCCGAAAAGTTTTTGCAGCCAAGCCAAAATAAGATTAGAAGCCTTTGGTGCTGTGCGGTAAACACCGATTAAGAGCCCGATAAGGAGCCCTGCAACCGTACCGATGATTGAAATCAGCAGTGTTACTCCGGTTCCACGCAGCAAAGCTTTCCAGTTGTTTTTAAGAATCTTGCTGACTTGGTTGAAAAAGCTGGTTTTGGTTTTGCCTTGGCTGCTGTCATCATGACTGGGCTGCAGCGGAATAATCTTATCCATCAAAGCAATCTGTTCTTTTAAAGGAAATTGGGCGAGGGCAGCATTGACCTGACTCAAGCGCGGATCGCCTTTGCGCATACCGACAGCGATGGCAACGTCAGATTCACTGACCTTAAAGCCCTTCTTCAAAGAGACCATCTTAAAGTCTTTATTGGCCTTGATGGATGAGGTGGCTTCAGGACGTTCGGAAACATAAGCATCAATAACATTGGAAGCCAAGGCCTGCCTCATTTGAGAAAAGTCTCCCATGGCTGTTTCCTGCGAAACATTAGGAATCTGGCTGATCAGATTGTAAAGGTAGATGCCTTGCTGGGAGGTTACCTTGGCACCTGAAAAGTCATCAAGGCTCTCAGCTTTAGCATATTTTCCGTCTTTGCGAACCACAAGAACGGGCTCGCTGGTATAGTAGCTGTCAGAAAAGGCAATTTGCTTTTTGCGTTCTTCTGTCGGGCTCATTCCGGCGATAATCATGTCGATTTTACCGGATGTCAGAGCCGGCACAAGCCCTTCCCATTTTGTTTTTACAATTAACGGCTTTTTGCCTAAAGCCTTGGCAATTTTTTTAGCTGTCTGCACATCATAACCGTTGGCATACTGCTTTGTGCCTTCAATTGGAACAGCGCCGTTGCGGCTGGTGTCCTGGGTCCAGTTGAAAGGAGCATAAGCAGCCTCCATCCCAACGCGTAAGTACTCATCTGCCTGAACTCTTGTCATGCCAGCAAACAGCATAAAAAGAGCAGCAAGACAGCTTAAAAATGTCTTTTTCATTAGAAGACTCCTGTATAAAATTTTTCCTCTATCATTTTACAGGAAAAAGAGCTGTATTTCAATATAAGTATCGAAATATAGGGTATATTCCAAACAAAAAGTACCAATAATTTTTGACATCGGATTAAAGTTTTATAATGTTGCTGTGAAAAGAGACACAGTGAGTCTCAAGTGATATTGATTTGACAGAATTTCTCGGTGCTTCATCAAGCAATTGTTATAACGGCATTAATGTCAGGTGACATTAATGTCGTTTTCTTTTTGTTTTTTATCCTTTATAATAACGCCATACTGTTTAAGAAAGGAAAACGTATGAATACCCCAGTTATTGTTGCCCAAAGTATTAAAAAATCTTTTAATAAGACTCTTGCACTTGATGCAATTAGTTTTTCGATTGAAAAGGGCCAGATTTTTGGATTTCTTGGTCCTTCGGGATCAGGAAAAACGACAACTATCAATATTTTAACCGGACAGCTGACACCAGACAGCGGAAGGTCCTCTATTTTAGGACAGGATTCGCATAAATTAACGGAGCAAGAATTAAAGGGAATTGGCTTAGTCAGCGATACCAGTGGTTTTTATGAAAAGATGTCTCTTTATAATAACCTGCTTTTCTATGCTAAATATTATGGAATAGCTAAAGCCGCTGTTGATGCTCTCCTCCGGCGGGTAGGCCTCTACAACAGTCGCAAGACAGTGGCCGAAAAACTCTCGACAGGCATGAAACAGCGAATGCTTCTGGCTCGTGCACTCATTAATAAACCTCGGGTTTTATTTCTTGATGAGCCAACCTCAGGCCTTGACCCAGCCACTTCTCATACTATTCATGAGTTGATTTTAGAACTGAAAAAATCTGGGACAGCCATCTTTTTGACCACCCACGATATGAACGAAGCGACTTTGCTTTGCGATAAGCTGGCCTTACTTAATCAAGGTCGGCTGGTTGAACAGGGCAGTCCCAAAGATTTAATCCAAAAATACAATCAGGACAAACAGGTAAAGCTGAGCTATCAGAACGGCTCAGAAAGAACTGTAGATTTTGCTGAACTGGCGCAAGTAATGGCTAGTGATGATGAAAAAATAATTGCTGTGCACTCTTGCGAACCGACATTAGAAGATATTTTTATTCAATTAACAGGAGGGAAACTCAATGTCTAGACAATTTACGGCTCTTCTTTGGCTGCGCTGTCAGATTATCCTATCTAATAAGAGCGTTCTCTTGCAAGTACTTATGCCTGCGGCCTTGATTTATCTTTACCGTTTCATGATAGACAGTCAATCTGGTCCAAAAGACCAAATAGCTCTTGCCTATCTCATGATCTGTATTCCTTTTGCCATTGTCCTGGCTGTGGGCAGTCCGATCTTGACTATTTTGGCAGAGGAAAAAGAAAAGAACAATCTAAAAACGCTGTTGCTAAGTGGTGTTGGCACTAATAAATACCTCTTATCAACATTGGTTGTTCCAATAGTTTTATCAGCAATCTACCTGATAATTGCTCCGCTTATTTTGGCTGTGCCGATTGATAATTTACCGAACTATTGTATTATTGGCAGCGCTACAGCTTTAGCAATCGTACTTCTCTATTTATTGCTAGGTTTACTTGTGAAATCACAGGTTATGGCACAGGTTGTTACGGTTCCAACGATGTTAATTTCAGCTTTCTTACCGATGCTCTCCAGCATGGATAAGGCGGTTGCCAAGGTAACAGACTACAGCTTTATGGGCCTTTTTACTAAATTTTTTACCCAATGGGAAGATTTTTCCTGGCATCGTGCCATCTTACAAACATCAAGTTTGATTGTCTGGATTATGGTACTTTTAGTATTAATTGTTCTAGCAGCCAGACAGCAAAAGAAAAGTTAGAGAGTAAGCCATTGAAAGGAGGTAAGATTGTGCAAAAAGAAAATGATACAGAATTACAGATTTTTGAAGAAGTTACTGTAGAGGAATTAAACACTAACTTTGGGAAATTAATTTGGAAAGCATTGCTGCAACCGGTTATTCTATAAGCCGGTGAAATGCTCAATATGATTTTGAAAGGGGGGTGGAATGGAAGAAAAAGTTTCTCAATAGATACAATTTGAGGAAATTAATTCAGAAGAATTAAATGGTTGGGGATCTTATGCTTTAGGCGTGGCAGTAGGCGCAGGAGGAAGTTTAGCCCTTGCTGCTGCAGTTCTAACTTAAATATAGCGAGGAGTTCCTGTGAAAATATTACTTTCAAGAAAGCTATTCTATTTTGAAGTTTTTATAACATTAATATTAGTATTTTTAGGTTCAAGTTTTTTAAAGAATCATGAGGTGCTAACGAATTTTCAAATTTTATTAGTTAGTATGTTGTCGATTCTTGCTATTTTTACAGCAGGAGTTGCAGTTGCAAATTTAAAAACAAATCAAAAAATTAAAAAGAAGGAGAAAAAATGATGGAAAAAGAGTTGTTATTTGAAGAGGTCACAGTTGAAGAATTGAATGGAGTTAATCTTAATGACTTTAATAATGGGGTTCTGGCAGGAGCAGGAGTTGTTGCAGCAGGAGCGGGACTTGCTGCTGTTCTAACATAGGCAGATATAATTCTTTAAGATGGAGACAAACTTCCTTGTGGAGGCTTGTTTTTTTGTTTATTCATTTGAATAGGTTACAGTAAAAAGTGTTCTGTCCTAATCTGATAAATCAAAAAAAGCCCTGTAATACTCCTAGCAGATGAATATACCCACTAAAGATATCATAGAGCTATTTACTATCATTAATAACTTATTGGAAATTGCCTAACTAGGGGAAATGTTTCCTAATAGGTGTTCATTATTAACGCACGGCCATTACTAACATAACAAGGGTCGTTAAAACTTCCAATACTTTTTTCAAGTTCATTTGATAAGTCTATTTTACTCCAGATTCCTCAAAGCAGCAACGACATTGATGTCACCTCTTGTAAAAAGATGATGATACCTAAAATACTAAAAAGGATGTTTTCCTAAAGAGGATCATCCTTTTTATACTAGTGACTTTACCCCATTACTTTAAGAGTACAGCAGTTAAAGTCATTTGTTATGATTAGAAAGTCTAATGACATCTCTTACTAGTCTATCCCATCATTGGCCATCTCCATCTTAACATCAGCAACGATATTAGAATCGCCTAAGATCTCTCCCATCATCAAGGCTTGCTGGTAGAGTTCCTTGGCTTTTTTCTTGTCCTTAACGACCTTGATATAGTACTTGGCTTCAAGCTCTAAAAGGGCTGGTTTATAAGTGGGAAGCTGAGCCTTGTCAATAATTTGCTGAGCCTTCTCCAGCAAGGGAAGAAGATTCTGGTAATCATCATGAAGGACATAAACCGAAGCAGCTTCAATAACAGCAATCAAAAGTTCAATATTATAAAGTTCATCTCCCGTCAGTTCCTGCTTAAGCAATTTTTGTTCAAGCAGTTTGAAGGTTACCCGATCATAATCTGCTGTTTTGCCGCACTTCTGTAAAAAATAACTCATGTAAAGATAGTCATTAAAGGCAAAGATTTCTTTCTTGAGGACTTGTTCAAAGGCATCGTCGTAAATCTCCTCAATGTTAGGAATATCTTTCTCATGGAAACTGTCTAAGATGTTTTCTGAAAGATCCAAAAAGAGTAACTCATCTTCAGGCAGGATATCAAAGTACTTGTCATAAATTTCTTCGATCAGTTCCTGTTTTTGCTGGAGCCTTTCCCTGTTGGCATAGGTGGGAAACTTGACAATCTGCGCCTTTAACTCCCAGTAATCGTCTGGCAGCTGAATATCGCTGCCTTCGAGTAGATCAGCTATTTTAATTCCTAAGCGATCAGCAATGAACTCTAATTTTTCTAGAGTTGGCAAAGACTGTCCGCCCTCAATCCGCTGAAGCTGTCGAATGGTCAGCTTTGTTTCGTCTCCGCACAAAAGGCTTTGTGTCAGTTGCTGTTGATTTCTTTCGTCTTTAATCCGCCGTCCTAAGTCTTCTTTTATTGCCATGGTGGTCTCCCTAGTCTTTTTGTATGTTCATTATACCGTTCTCCCCTATATTGTGCAATATCATGAAAGGGACAATTTGATGACGATTTAAAGATCACTGGTTTATGAATATCAACAAAGTTTATCTTTAAACAGTTTTTATGATAGAATAGGGAAAAGGATTTTTGGGAGAGAGCATATGAAAAAATTACTGCTACTTTTGACCATCTGCTGCAGTCTGATGATGTCAGGTCTGGCCGCGGCTGACGATGTTGATTACAGCATCCGTCTTTATAAGGGGGAGCTGACAATCCATAAGGATAACAGTGCTGATTTTCGGCAGGATATTGTCTATGACTTTGACTCTGACTATAGAGGCCAGTATGTTACTCTGGGAACGGCGGGGAAAGTTCCTAAGGGTTTTCAAATTGACAGACATCCGGATGTTGCTGCTTACAAAATAGACAAGAAAGGACAGCGCCATAAAAGCTCAGTAAATGTACAAGTTGAACAGCTGTCTGAGGGCTATCGTGTAAAAGTCTATAATGGAGGACAGCGCGGCGACCGGATTGTCCTTTCTTTGAACTGGAAAATAGAACATTTAACGAGTGTTTATTCGGACATTGCTGAGCTCAATTGGTTTCCAATCAGTGACTGGGATGCTGCCTTGGATAAGGTAGTTCTGACTGTTAAAGGACCGGAAAGTTCCCTCAAAGGCAGCAGGCTCTATGCGCACACAGGCTATTTTAAAAGGCAGCCTAAGGTCAGCCGCAAAAACGGTACCTATAGGATAAACCTCAATCATTTAGGCGAAGGCAAACAAGTGGAACTGCATGCCTATTGGCCAAGTTCGGCGTTTTCGCTTGCAAATGCTGCGTCCGGTAAAAAATTAGAACAGTTTCAGGCTGTCGAAAGGGGAATTGCCCGCAAGCAGAAATTCTATCCTTTCCTTGTCGGTAAAATGTTGCCGCTTGCTGCAGCCGGCTTACTGTTGCTGTCTGTTATCGTTTATGTGATCTGGGTAGCGATGCTGGGACAGAAAAAAGTTTCCAGGAATACCCATCTCTTCAGTCCGCCGGCAGATTTGCCGCCCTTGCTCTTGGCACGCTATGCCTATGATTTAGAGATCAAGGAACTCGCTCCTGTTAAGGGGAGAAAACGCCGTTACGATCTGGACTTTAAGGAAGTGGTTCAGGCCGGTCTTTTGGATTTGATCGATCAAGGCAAACTTAAAATTTCCGATAATCACAAATTCTTTACCATCACTGATCAGCAGAAGCTGGAGCCTTATGAGCAGGCTTTTATCACCTTTGTTTACGGAGAAGGTGTCATGACGATTGAAGATGCTTTTGCTGATTACAAAATAGATAAAAGTATTCTCAAAAAGAGCAATGAAGCAGCGATTCGCCAGCGCGGCCAAAATATTCTTAATCTGTTTGAAGAGCGTGTTCAAAACTTAGATAATCGGATTACAGAAGCGGTTGCAGATTTAGGCCTGGAAACAATTCATCGCGAACGAACGGAAAAAGAGCAGCTTGTCCTGTCAGCAGTTTATTGGCTTGCTGGTCTTGCTTCATTGCTGTCCTTGATTGTAGCTATCTTTAGTTTGTTTAAGGGCTACTGGTTTGGCTTGGGAATCAATGCTTTCGTGTTGTCCTTATCCTTCATCTTTTTGATTGTTTATTATCGAAAAGATGACTATTACAAGGTCTCGGGTCTGCTGACTCAGGAAGGTCTTACAGTCAGACAGAGCTGGGATGCCTTTAAAAATATGATTCGCGATGTGAAGACATTTGATGATGTTGAGTTAGAAGGTGTTGTCGTTTGGAACCGAATTTTGGTTTACGCTACTTTATACGGCTATGCCGATCAGGTTCAGGACTATCTGAAACTTAAAGACATCAGATTGGATAATCCGCAGATGATCAGCTATATGGATATCAACCCCGGCTATTATGTGGGGCTGTCGGCTGGTTATTTGTCAAGCTATACCTCAGTCGCCGGTCTTGCCTCCAACTTTTCGGTATCCTCGGGAGGCTCAATAGGCGGCGGTTTCTCTGGCGGAGGCGGAGGTGGCGGGGGCGGAGCCTTTTAATCCGCAGCCTTTCACCGCCAATTGCTCAGACTAAATAAAAGGAGACGATATGTTATTAATTGAACTCATCAAAGCCATTATTTTCGGGATTGTAGAAGGCATCACGGAATGGCTGCCCATTTCCAGCACCGGACACTTGATTCTGGTAGAAGAATTTATTAAATTTAAGGATGCCAACGCTCCTTTTACCAACATGTTTAATGTGGTCATTCAGCTGGGAGCCATTTTGGCGGTTGTTGTTATTTATTTTGACAGGCTGAACCCTTTTAAAAAAGGGAAAACAGAGCGTGAAGTGCGGCTGACCTGGCAGCTTTGGCTCAAAGTCATTGTTGCTGCCTTGCCGGCCGCTGCTATTGGTCTGAAATTAAATGACTGGCTGGATGCGCATTTTCAAAACTTTTTCACCGTGGCTTTGATGCTGATTATTTACGGTGTAGCCTTTATCTATGTGGAAAAACGCCACGAAAATGTTGTACCAAGCATTACCCGCTTAGCAAACATGCCCTATAAAACAGCCATTTATATCGGGCTGTTTCAGGTTTTATCGCTCATTCCCGGCACCAGCCGTTCAGGAGCGACCATCTTGGGCGGGATTTTAGTAGGCACCAGCCGTGAAGTTGCGACAGAATTTACCTTTTTCCTAGGTATTCCGATCATGTTTGGCGCCAGTCTGTATAAGGTTTTAAAGTTCATTCAGTCAGGTACCGTTTTAATGGGCAGCCAGCTCCTGATCCTGCTTGTCGCTATGGTGGTCGCGTTTGCAGTCAGCCTTTATGTTATTCGCTTCCTGACAGACTATGTTAAAAGCCATGACTTCACCTTCTTTGGGAAATACCGCATTGGTCTGGGGGCGCTCTTAATCATGTATGGTCTGATTACAGCCATTTTTGGTTAATCTGTCTGCTTTTGCTGTTTTTCTTCTCCAAAATTGAAAAAAGTAGGCTTTTCTTGTATAATGAAATAACTACTCGCATGAGGTAAAGATTATGGAAATGAAACAAATCAGCGAAACAACGCTAAAAATCACTATCAGTATGGAAGATTTGGAAGAAAGAGGCATGGAATTAAAAGACTTCTTGATTCCGCAGGAAAAAACAGAAGAGTTTTTCTATACGGTTATGGATGAATTAGACCTGCCTGAGAATTTCAAAGACAGCGGCATGCTGAGCTTTCGTGTGACACCGAGAAATGACCGGATTGATGTTTTTGTGACAAAATCAGAAATCAATAAGAACCTCAATTTGGAGGATCTGTCTGACTTTGATGATATTTCAAAGATGTCTCCTGAGGATTTCTTCAAAACTTTGGAAGAAACCATGAGAGAAAAAGGAGACACGGCAGCTTTAGATAAACTGGCCGAAGCAGAAAGAAAAGAAGAAGAGGAAGCCCGAAAGCACCAAAAACAAAATGAGGGAAGCAGCCAGCCGGACTACATTCATTTTGTGCTTGATTTTCCAAGTTTGAGAGAAGCCGTTAACTTTGCTAAAACGGTTGATTATGATGTAGAAGCATCGGAACTCTTTAAGGAAGCCGACGCCTATCACATGACGGTCCTTCTAAACCTTGAAGACAAGCCGGATTATTATGCCGATCTGATGTTTGCCAGAATGTTAGAACATGCTGACAAAGGAACTAAGACACGGGCCTATCTTTTAGAGCACGGCGTTCAGCTCATTATGTCAGATGCTCTGCAAGAACTGCAAATGATTGGATGATATAGATGATACCAATTACACTGAAATTTGTTCTTGTACTGATTGCGACACTGCTGATATCCCTTATTTTGACGCCCTTAGTCAGATTTTTCTCTTTCAGAGTGGGCGCAGTGGACAATCCTAATGCCAGACGGATTAACAAGGTGCCCATGCCCAGTGCCGGCGGACTGGCTATTGTGATTTCTTTTACTGTCTCTGCGCTGGTGCTGATGCCCATGATTTTAAAAACGCAGATCTGGGGTCAGTCTTATTTTGAGTATATTCTGCCGGTTGTTATCGGAAGCTTGGTGGTCATGCTGACCGGCTTTCTTGATGATGTCTATGAACTGTCGCCCAAGGCAAAATTTCTGGGCATTCTGATTGGGGCTGTTATTATATGGAGTTTTACGGACTTTCGTTTTGACAGTTTTAAAATTCCTTTTGGCGGTCCGATGCTGCAGTTTAATCCCTTTTTAAGCTTCTTTCTGACTATTTTGTGGGTCGTAGCTATTACGAATGCAGTTAATTTGATTGACGGCTTAGACGGTTTGGTCAGCGGTGTTTCCATTATCAGCCTGACAACCATGGGGCTGGTTTCGTATTTTTTTCTTTACGATTCTGATATCTTTTTGACCTTTACCATTTTTGTTTTGATTTTTGCTATCGCCGGTTTTTTCCCTTATAATTACCACCCTGCTATCATTTATCTGGGGGATACCGGTGCTCTCTTTATTGGCTTTATGATTTCCGTTTTGTCTCTGCAAGGGCTAAAAAATGCTACTGCGGTTGCTGTGGTAACGCCGATTATTGTTTTGGGTGTCCCTATCGTTGACACAGCAGTTGCCATTATCAGACGGACTTTGTCGGGGAAAAAGTTTTATGAAGCTGATAATATGCACCTGCACCACAGGCTGCTGGCTATGGGATTTACCCATCGCGGAGCAGTTTTAGTCGTTTATGGTATTGCCATGTTCTTTTCCCTTGTGTCCCTGCTCTTAAATATCTCCAGCCGTCTGGGGGGGATTCTCCTTATGCTGGGGGTCGGCTTTGCCTTAGAGGTCTTCATCGAAGGTTTGGAGATTTGGGGGCCCAAGCGAACACCGCTGTTTAAACTTCTGGCCTTTATCGGCAACAGCGACTACCGTCAGTCAGTAGTGGCCAAACACCGCCAAAAGAAGAAGAAATAATTTGTGAACGCGAGAAAAGTCCAATCGGACTTTTTTTGTTATAATGATTACTGATAAGATGAAAGGAGTGTACTATGTCTGTACTAGAGATAAAAGATCTTCATGTATCAATTGAAGATAAAGAAATTTTGAAGGGGGTCAATCTGACGCTTAAAACCGGAGAGATTGCAGCTGTTATGGGACCCAACGGAACAGGGAAATCAACCCTTTCGGCAGCAATCATGGGCAACCCTGCTTTTGAAGTTACACAGGGAGAGGTGCTTTTGGACGGTGAAAATATCCTAGAGATGGAAGTTGATGAACGCGCTCGTCTAGGGCTCTTTCTTGCTATGCAGTACCCATCTGAAATTCCGGGAATTACCAATGCCGAATTTATCCGTGCAGCTATGAACGCCGGCAGAGAAGATGATGACAAGGTTTCTGTCCGTGAGTTCATTACCAAATTAGATGAAAAAATGGAACTTCTCGGCATGAAAGAGGAAATGGCTGAGCGCTACCTCAATGAAGGCTTCTCAGGCGGTGAGAAAAAACGCAATGAAATCCTTCAGCTGCTGATGCTGGAGCCTAAGTTTGCCCTCCTTGATGAAATTGACTCTGGTCTTGACATTGATGCACTTAAGGTGGTTTCTAAAGGTGTTAATGCTATGCGCGGTGAAAACTTCGGTGCTATGATTATTACCCACTATCAGCGCCTGCTTAACTATATTACGCCGGATGTCGTGCATGTGATGATGGATGGGCGTGTTGTACTGTCAGGCGGGGCAGAGCTGGCTGCTCGTCTTGAAAAAGAAGGCTATGCCCAAATTGCTGAAGAACTTGGTCTTGAGTACAGCGAAGAAGTCTAATTTGTAACTTCTGACAAGAAAGAAAGGGAGTAACAAATGACAAAAGAATCTATTTTAAATTTTTCACAGTCAAAGGCAGAACCTCAATGGCTGCAAGAGAAGCGTTTGGCAGCCTTTGACAAAATTGCTGACCTGGATCTGCCGAAAATCGAACGCGTTAAATTTCAGCGCTGGAACCTCGGTGACGGAACGATTTCAGAAAGTCCTGTTTCTGCTAATGTTCCTGATTTTACTGCTGTGGGAGACAATCCTAAACTCGTTCAGGCTGGCACTCAGACCGTCTTAGAAAGTCTGCCTGCAGCGCTGGCTGAACAGGGTGTGGTGTTCACCGATTTTCATTCAGCCTTGGAGGAAATCCCGCAGATTGTTGAGAAGCATTTTGCAACAGCCCTCAAATTTGACGAGGATAAACTGGCAGCCTACCAGACAGCCTATTTTAACAGCGGGGCTGTTCTTTATGTGCCGGACAATGTCGAAGTGGATCTGCCCATTGAAGGTATTTTTCTGCAGGACAGCACAAGCGATGTTCCGTTTAATAAGCATATTTTAATTATTGCCGGACGCAATGCTAAGGTTAGTTACTTGGAGCGCTTTGAAACAATCGGAGACGGCGATGTTAAGACCAGTGCTAACATTGCTGTTGAAGTTTTGGCTCAGGCTGGCAGTCAGGTTAAATTCTCGGCTATTGACCGTTTGGGTGACAATCTGACAACTTATATCAGCCGCCGCGGCCGTCTGGGCAATGATGCCAGCATTGACTGGGCTATAGGCGTTATGAATGAAGGCAATGTGATTGCTGATTTTGACAGTGATTTGATAGGAAACGGCAGCCATGCAGAACTTAAAGTTGTCGCTGCATCAAGCGGCCGTCAAATCCAAGGCATTGATACACGGGTAACCAACTATGGTAATAATTCTATCGGACATATTCTTCAGCACGGGGTCATCTTAGAGCGCGGCACACTCACCTTTAATGGTATCGGACATATTATCAAAGGTGCAAAAGGCGCAGATGCTCAGCAGGAAAGCCGTGTTCTTATGCTGTCTGATAAGGCCAGAAGTGATGCCAACCCTATTTTGCTGATTGATGAAAATGAAGTTACGGCAGGACATGCGGCTTCTATTGGACAGGTTGATCCGGAAGATATGTACTATCTGATGAGCCGCGGCATTGATAAGGAGACAGCTGAGCGTTTGGTTATTCGCGGCTTCCTTGGGACGGTTATTACCGAAATTCCGATTAAGGCTGTTCGCGACGAAATGATAGCTGTCTTGGATGAAAAATTGGACAAGAGATAAAATGGCTAAGTTAGATATTCAAAAAATCAGGCAGGATTTTCCGATTTTAGATCAGTATGTTAATGATGAACCGCTGGTCTATCTGGACAATGCTGCAACCACACAAAAGCCTGATCAGGTTTTGGCCTCTTTAAGGGACTATTACCATCAGGATAATGCCAATGTGCACCGCGGTGTTCATACTTTGGCAGAGCGGGCGACGCATGAATATGAGGCTGCGCGTGAGAAATTACGTGCCTTTATTAAAGCTAAATCAACCAAGGAAGTCCTCTTTACAAGAGGAACGACTACCGGGCTTAACTGGGTGGCTCGCTTTGCTGAGGAAGTGCTGCAGCCGGGAGATGAAGTAGTTATCTCAATTATGGAGCACCACTCCAATGTCATACCTTGGCAGCAAGCCTGCCGCAGAACCGGCGCTAAACTGGTTTATGTTTATTTAAAAGACGGTCAGCTGGATATGCTTGACCTTGAGAATAAAGTCAGTGATAAGACTAAATTTGTCAGTCTGGCTCACGTTTCAAATGTTCTAGGATGCATTAATCCGGTCAAAGAAGCAGCGGTGCTGGCCCATCGGCACGGAGCTTATATGGTTGTTGATGCCGCTCAGTCTGCTCCTCATATGAGTATTGACGTTCAGGATTTGGACTGTGATTTTCTGGCTTTTTCAGGCCATAAAATGCTGGGTCCGACAGGTATTGGTGTTCTCTATGGTAAAGAGGAGCTGCTCAATCAGATGAGCCCTGTCGAATTTGGCGGTGAGATGATTGATTTTGTCTATGAGCAAGAAGCGACTTGGAAGGAGCTTCCTTGGAAATTCGAAGCAGGCACGCCTAATATTGCCGGTGCTATTGCTTTAGGGACCGCGGTTGATTATTTGGAAAATTTAGGGATGGACAGTATTCATGCTTACGAACAGGAGCTAGTCCGCTATGTCCTGCCCAAACTGCAGGCTATTGAAGGCGTGACTATTTACGGTCCTCAGTCTGCTTCTAAGCGTTCAGGGGTCATTGCTTTCAATCTGTCCGGACTTCATCCCCATGATGCGGCAACGGCGCTTGATTATGAAGGGGTTGCCATTCGTGCAGGCCATCACTGTGCACAGCCCTTGATCAATCATTTAGGGATTTCTTCAGCGGCACGGGCCAGCTTTTATATCTATAACACAAAAGAAGATTGCGATAAGTTAGTTGAAGCAATCATAAAAACAAAGGAGTTCTTTAATGGCACTCTCAAGATTAGATAGTCTTTATATGGCTGTTGTGGGAGATCATTCAAAAAATCCCCACCACCACGGTTTTTTAGAAGGAGCAGAGCAGGTCAATCTGAACAATCCGACTTGCGGCGATGTGATCAGCCTGTCTGTTAAATTTGACGGCGACCGTATTGCAGACATTGCTTTTGCAGGTGAAGGCTGCACCATTTCAACAGCATCATCCAGTATGATGACCGATGCTGTTATCGGAAAGACCAAAGAAGAAGCGCTTGAATTAGCCGATATTTTTTCTAAAATGGTTCAAGGGGAAAAAGACAAACGGCAAAAAGAATTAGGAGACGCAGAATTTCTTGCAGGTGTTTCCAAATTTCCTCAGCGGATCAAATGCTCAACCTTGGCATGGAATGCCTTGAAAAAAGCCATTGAAAGACAGGAAACAGCAGAAAAATAAGGAAAGGACATTTATGCCCAAAAACATACAAGTAAAACCAAAACCCATTGATTTAGGGGACTATCAATTTGGCTTTCATGATGACGTAGAGCCTATTGCGACCACTGGGAAAGGGCCGACTGAAAGAGCTGTCCGTGAGATGTCCCGAATTAAAGGCGAACCGGAATGGATGCTGGATTTCCGCCTGAAGTCTCTGGAAGTATTTAATAAAATGCCCATGCAGGAATGGGGCCCGGATTTATCGGGAATTGATTTTGATGATATTATTTATTACCAAAAACCAACCGATAAACCGGCCCGTTCTTGGGATGAGGTACCCGAGAAGATCAAGGATACTTTTGAGAAAATCGGAATTCCTGAGGCAGAGCGTGCCTTTTTAGCCGGTGCTTCTGCCCAGTACGAATCAGAAGTTGTTTATCACAATATGAAAGATGAATATGATAAACTTGGCATTATCTTTACGGATACCGATTCAGCCCTTAAGGAATACCCGGAGCTCTTCAAGAAATATTTTGCCAAATTGGTGCCGCCGACCGACAATAAACTGGCTGCACTGAATTCAGCTTTCTGGTCCGGCGGAACCTTTATCTATGTGCCCAAGGGTGTCAAGGTTGATATTCCCTTACAGACCTATTTCCGCATCAACAATGAAGGAACCGGTCAGTTTGAGCGCACCTTGATTATTGTGGATGAAGGTGCCAGCGTTCACTATGTTGAAGGCTGTACGGCACCGACCTACTCAACAGCCAGCCTTCATGCTGCCATTGTTGAAATTTTTGCCTTGGAAGGCAGCTATATGCGTTACTCAACTATTCAGAATTGGTCGGATAATGTTTATAATTTGGTTACTAAACGTGCCAAGGCGGCTAAAAATGCGACGGTTGAGTGGATTGACGGCAATCTCGGCGCTCATACAACCATGAAGTATCCGTCCGTTTATCTTGATGGTGAGGGTGCACGCGGGACCATGCTGTCCATTGCTTTTGCCAATCAGGGGCAGCATCAGGACACAGGGGCTAAAATGATTCACAACGCTCCGCACACCTCCTCGTCCATCGTCTCAAAATCCATTGCCAAGGGCGGCGGCAAGGTGGACTACCGCGGACAAGTGGCCTTTAATAAAGCTTCCAAGAAGTCTGTCAGCCATATCGAGTGTGACACCATCATCATGGATGATCTGTCAGCATCAGATACTATTCCCTTTAATGAGATTCACAATTCACAAGTTGCGCTGGAACATGAAGCCAAGGTTTCAAAAATTTCCGAAGAGCAGCTCTACTATCTGATGAGCCGCGGTCTTACAGAATCAGAAGCTACTGAGATGATTGTCATGGGCTTTGTTGAGCCTTTTACCAAGGAACTTCCAATGGAATACGCTGTGGAGCTCAACCGTCTCATTTCTTATGAGATGGAAGGGTCTGTCGGCTAATAAAAAATTAAGCTTTAGAAACATTGTTGCGGCAATGTTTCTAAAGCTTTTTTTGTTTGCTTTCCTTTCGGCAAAAGCAAAGAGCGCTAAAAAGTAAGAAAGACCTGAAATGGCTGGCTGCAGCCAATAGATTCCTTAGTCATGCTGCTTTTGCAGTTATTCTTCTGCTGATAAAAGTCAAATCATAGGTTAAAGCTATGAAAAATATAATAAATATCAATTTGAACAATGTATACGGTTACATTATAATTGATGTAATCAAAAAAATTGAAGCCGCCTGCGATTATTTGGAAAAAGACAAGTGTTTCCTTTGGATTGCTTAACGGCTCAGTATCTTATAAAAAGGAGAAAAACAATGGGAAAAACAGTTGTTGAACAAATGGGTCAATGGGTTGCTGAAAGAAAGTTTGAGGATCTCAGTGCAGAAGAAGTAGCTGCTCTTAAAGGACGAGTGCTAGATGCAGTTGGCTGTGCTGTGGGAGCTCTCAGCAGCACTACGATTAAGAACATTCAAAAAATGACACAGGATCTGACACAAGATGGCTCTGCCACCCTAATCGGCGGCGGCAAAACCACTCCTGACTATGCTGCCTTGTTCAATGGAGCAGCTATCCGCTATCTGGACTACAATGACTCTTACTTGGCAAAAGGCGAGACTTGCCATCCTTCAGACAATATCTCAGCCGTTCTTGCAGCAACAGAACATAATAAAGGAACTGGAAAAGATTTCTTACTGGGTCTTGCCATTGCTTATCAAATTCAATGCCGCCTGTCAGATGAGGCGCCTGTCAGAAAACATGGTTTTGACCATACGGTTCAGGAAGCTTACGGGACTGCCGCCGGAGCAGCAAAGGCGCTCGGCTTGACCGAAAAGCAAATTGCCAATGCTGTTGCTATTTCAGGAACCAGCTACAATTCCTTGCGGGTAACCAGAACAGGTGCCTTATCGAACTGGAAAGGGTTGGCAGCGCCAAACACTGCGCGCGGTGCCATGTCTTCTGCCTTGCTGGCTAAATATGATATTACCGGTCCTCATGAAGTCTTTGAAGGTAATAAAGGGTTCTATGAAACCATTGCCGGCAAATTTGATATTGACTGGGGAAAAGAGGGCTTGGAACGCGTTTTAAAAACAATTATCAAGCGCTACAATGCTGAAATTCATTCTCAGTCTTCTATTGAAGGCTTGATTGAATTCAGAAATAAAGAGCATATTGCGCCTGAGGATATTAAAGAAATTCGCTTAGATACTTTTGACGTTGCCTTTCATATTATCGGCGGCGGTGAAGAAGGAGACAAGAAGCAAATCAGACTGAAAGAAGAAGCCGACCACTCCCTTCCTTACATGCTTGCTGTGGCCTATCTGGACGGTCAGGTACTGCCTGCCCAATATGAACAAGACAGAATTTTACAGCAGGATGTTCAGGATCTGCTGCAAAAAGTTACGGTTAGAGAAGATCCTGCCTTTAGTGAACGTTTTCCGGCAGAAATGGCTATTAAATTGGAAATTGAAACCAAGGACGGTCAGGTTTACACAGTCGAAAAAGATGACTATCAAGGTTTCACATCAAGACCTGCCAGCTGGGATGTGCTTTTGGAAAAATACTATTCACTGACAGCAGCTATTGACAGAGAATTGGCTGAAGAAATTGCTAAAACAATTGAAAAACTGGAAGACATTGATATCAGTGAATTGACGGAGCTTCTTGCAAAAATCTAAAAAATTGAAGCTTACAGTCAACCAAGAAAGGATGGTGAAAATATGTTGGAAGAAATACCAGTCAGTATCTATCGGGGCGGCACCAGTAAAGGTGTCTTCATTGCTGATGAGGTACTGCCTGAGGATCAAAAGGCAAGGGATAAGATTCTTCTGAAACTGATGGGGAGCCCGGATATAAGACAAATTAACGGCTTAGGCGGGGCCGTATCCACAACAAGTAAGGTTGCGATTATTTCCAAAGAAGAAAAAGCTGATTGGGACGTTAACTACACCTTTGCCCAAGTGGCTGTTGATAAGCCGGTGGTTTCTTACTCAGGCAACTGCGGCAATATTTCCTCTGCGGTAGGCATTTATGCCATTGAAAATCATCTGGTGGAAACAAGTTCACCAAAAACCATGGTTCGCGTTTACAATACCAACACCAAAAAGGTTATCAATGAGTATATTCCTACACCCGATGGAAAACTCACCTATGAAGGAGACTTTGCTATTTCCGGTGTTCCGGGCAAGGGGCTTAAGATAGAACTGCAGTTTCTTGAGCCTTCCGGTGCTTTCAGCGGCAAACTGCTGCCAACCGGCAATACAAAAGACACGCTTGTTTTGAAAAACGGTCAGAACGTAACTGTTTCGCTGGTAGATGCAGCCAATCCTTTGGTCTATGTTCGGGCTGAAGACTTGGGATTAGAAGGAACAGAAACGCCTGAGATGATTGACAGCGATGCTGAGCTTTTGGCTCTGCTGGAAGAAATCAGAGGCAGAGCAGCGCAGATGATGGGGCTTATTGATAAGCTTGAAGACAGCGCAGTTCTTACTCCGGGGGTACCAAAACTAACCATTGTTTCGGCTCCCAAAACCTATGTCACCACCGAAAACGAAACAATTGACGCAGCGGATTTTGATATTGCTGTCAGAATGATGAGCATGCAAAAAGCGCATAAGTCTATTGCGCTGACAGGAGCTTTATGCACCGGCGTAGCCAGTAAAATTAAAGGGACCATTCCTTACGAAATCGTTAATAAATCATCAGCTGATCAACTGGAAATTGCCCACAGCAGCGGTAAAGTTTCAGTTTCAATTGATTATGAAACTACCCATGATAAAACTCTGATAAAATCTGTTTCAAGTTATCGAACAGCCAGAAAAATTATGGTAGGAACAGCATTTATTGAGGAGGATTAGGCTATGTTAGCACTGCTTGGATACTTAATGATTATTATATTTATGGTCTTGCTTCTGACAAAGAAAATCAGCCCCTTTGTCGGCTTGATCCTGGTTCCGACCATTTTTGGAATTGTTGCGGCTCTTTTTAAGGGAGCACCTGTACTAAAGGCCTTCGAGTGGATTTATGAAGGGCTCTACTATGCGGTTGCAGGATCCGGTAAGATTACTACTGGGGTAGCGCCGACCATTACCCTTTTGCTCTTTGCCATTTTGTATTTCTCTGTAATGCTGGATGTGGGTCTCTTTGATCCGCTGGCAGTCATGATGATTAAGTGGGCAAAGGGTGACCCTATGAAGATTACCATTGCCTCAGCTGTTATCACCTTAGCTGTCTCTTTAGACGGTGACGGAACGACAACGGTTCTGATTGTAACCGCTGCCATGCTGATGCTGTTTAAGAAAATGGAAATGAAGCAGATTTATCTGGCCGCTATCATTGGTTTTGGCAATTCCGTTATGAACCTGGTTCCTTGGAGCGGTCCTATGGCGCGGGCCATGCCTGTTTTAAATATCGGCCCTAAAGAATTTCTGCTGCCCGTTTTACCAGGAATGTTTGTCGCTGCGCTTTTAGGTCTTTTTCAAGCCTATACCTATGGGAAAAGAGAAAGAAAACGGCTGGGTTATGTTCCGGGCAAAGGAATCCTGACAGAAAGCGAAACGACAGGTATTATTAATGATGTAACTCTGACCAATGTTGAATATAAACGGCCTAAATTAATCTACTTTAATCTTTTATTGACCCTTGCGATTATGGTCTTATTGATTATGGATTTGATTAACGGCGGTATCTTATTCTTGCTGGGGACAGCCATTGCTTTAATTGTCAACTATCAGGACTTATCTCTCCAAAATTCTCGCTTGTTAGCTAATGGTTCAGAAGCTTTGGGTCCTGTTTCCCTGGTCTTTGGTGCCGGAGTTATTATGGGGGTCCTTAATGGAAGCGGTATGAGCAGCGCTATTGCTCATCAGTTGGTATCCATGATTCCGCAAAGTCTGGGAAGTTATATTCCGTTGATTTTAGCCTTGATTTCTTTGCCGGGTCTCTTTTTCCTGCCAAATGACGCCTTCTATTTTGGACTCCTGCCGGTTATTGCTCCTATAGCTTATTCTTACGGAGCAACACCTGTTGAAGTCGGAGTAGCTTCACTTATGGGACAGGCTGTCAGATTTGCCAGCCCTTTGGTTGCCTTTCTTTATGTATTGGTTGATAGAACCGAGGTCAGCTTTATCGACTATCAAAAAGAATACTTAAAGTGGGGATTGATGAGCTTTGTCTTGCAGACATTAACGGCCGTTCTGACCGGAGCTATTCCGATTTAAATTGATTTTTTGCAGATATCAATAAAGGATTTGGCAAAGAAAGGCAGACTGCGATTCTTTCGATAAGCAACGATTAAATCAACATAAACCTTATCTTTAAGAGAGAAAAAACGAATCTTGTTTCCAATGCTGAGATGCTTAGTGTGAGAAGCATTGACAAAACAGACGCCAAAATTATTGGCAACTAAGTTAATAGCCGTTTCGATATTTCTGGTTGCCAGCACTCGCTGAGGCTGAAAATGATTTTTGGCAAAAATATCATCTGCTACCTGTCTTGAAAATTGATCGGGCTGGTGCAAGATAAACAGCTCGTCAGCCAGCAGATGCAAATCTAAAGAAGGGTAGGATTCGTGATTATCATACCTGCCAAATTTACTTAAGGGGTGCTCAACAGGAAGGGCCAATAAAATCTCTTCAGATTTTATTTTCTCAATTTCCTGCTGACGCCCCTCTTTTGTGCGATTCATCAAAGCGAGATCAACATCGCCGTTTTCAATCAAATGCGAAAAGGTCTTAGAAGAGGATTCATTTAGCTGAATCTCGACATTGGGGAACTGCTCATGAAATTTTGGCAGTAAGACAGGCACTAAATAAGAGCTTCTCAGCAAGGGAATAGCCAGTCTCAGGCGGCCAAACTTGTTATCAAGGACATTTTGCATGGTATCGTTAAAATTTTCTTGGATACGCAGAATTTGCAGGCCATACTTTAGAAATTCCTCACCTAGATAGGTCAGTTCTAATTTTTTGCCGTGCTGCACAAAGACATCAAAGCCCAGCCGCTGCTGCATATTTTTAATATAGGTGCTCAGCGAGGGCTGGGTAATGTAGAGTGCCTGAGCAGCCTTGGTCACACTGCCTTTATCAACAATGGCTTTGACGTATTCAATATCTCTGATTTCCATAAACAGCCCTTCCAAGTAAATTGATCTAATGCCTTTATTATACCACATGACGAGCAGCCTTTCTGCATGATTGCTGCATTGAAAAGGCTTTCAAAAAATGATAAAATTAAAAATACAGAGGCAGCTCCTCTTTGGAAGGGAGAAATGATGAAAAAGAAGTATTCCATTTTAGTTACTGTTCTGGCAGCCTTGCTCTTATTGGCTGGCTGCCTTCCTCCGCGTTTGGAAAGTGCCGGCAAAAATCAGCAGGAAGTTAACAAGACCGCTAAGAAGATGTCGGTTGAAGACCTTCTTGACAAGGTTGAAGAGGCCAATGATGGCATTGAAACGGTCCATTTTGATATGAATACGGAGGTTATTTCACATGGCCGTAAATATCAGCACATGGTGGCTGATTTAGGTTATGACAGTTCCGGCGAAATTATTCAAAAGGCTAATATTATTATTGATGAAACAACCAACGGAATTGGTAAGTATCAAGAAATTGTCGGAGATCAAACCACCGCTCGAGTGCGTACGTCAAAAGACGGCAGCTGGCAAACAGCTAACCCTAAGGGCAGATACACTGTTCATCCGAATTACTTCAATTTTTTAGAAGTTCTTTATTCTATGGAGGATGATTTGGTTCTCAAACAAAGCGGCAGTGAGTATAAGCTGACTCTGCGCAGTCAAAATGTAGATATCGTTTCTTTGTTTAGAGAGGAGCTGAACCTTTATGTCAGAGGAATCAGCCAAACCGAGCTAAAGAAAGATCTTGAGGTGACTTTTGATAAGAAAACCTTCTATCTGAAAGACTTTGATTTGCAGCTGTCTTATAACGGCAGAAAAGGTGAGCTTGATTTAGAAGCGGCCGGCGAGTTTTCAAAATGGAATAAAGTCAGTGATTCACGGTTTTCGGTGAGTGATTCTGAGAGTGATTCTGATTCAAATTCTGACGATTCTAATGCTATTTAGAAAAGCTTATCCAAAAAGAGCGGACAAAGGCTGTGAAAGCCTTTGTCCGCTCTTTTTGCGGTTAGCCTATATGTGACAGGCAGATTTGTTCATGTCACTAGAGTTTCTCATTGACATACTGAACAAAGTGATTCCACCAAACTTTAAGGAAGAAGCTGCGCTTAACCTCAGTTTTAGCAACTAATTTGACAGTCGGCGGAGAATCAAGATAACCTTGCCCGACAAGATTGCTGTCATTGAAACCGGCTTGTCCGACAAGCTGCCCCTTTTTAACAGCTGCAGTATAGCCTTCTTTTTTCGAATGAATAGTTACAGTGTTCTTTTGTTCGCTCAGTTTATTGCGGATGACAACAAGATCTTCTTTGGCGACAGCAGGAACGCTGCTTTTTTTGCCGTCAATAACTTTTGCGGTGCTGTTTTTGTAGGTCCGTCCTTTACGGATCAGTGTTGCCTGCTCATAAGTATTGCTGATATAATTGAGCAGATCAGTGGTAGCTTTGAAGCGGGCAGACTCATCGGTATCAGAATTATTCGCGTTTAAAACAACAGAGATGATACGCATGCCGTTTTCTTTGGCAGTAGCAACAAAAGAAGCTCCTGCAAATTCTGTCGTTCCTGTTTTTAGACCGTCAACCCCTTCGCGCGCATAAGGCATATTAGGCAGCATGTAATTGTAGGTGTCCATCTGGGTTCCGGCAAAATCACCAGTCGTTTTCTTCGTGATTTTCAGAATCTGAGGGAAGTCTTTGATCAGATGGCGTGCAATAATAGCCACATCCTTGGCACTCATCATGTTTTCTTCATCAGGATCAGATCCGGGATAAATATGGTCGCCTAAAAGTTTGTTATTGAGTCCGGAAGCATTGACCAGTTTGGCATCGGTAATTCCCCAGTCCCGAAGCTGTTTTTTCATCATATCAACAAACCTGGGTTCTGTTCCGCCGACTTTTTCAGCTAAGGCAATGGCTGCGCTGTTGGCGCTGGAAATCATGGCTGCATCTACCAACTGCTTAACAGTGTATTCTCTGGCTTCCATAGGAACATTGCTGACGCTGTAATCGGTGGTCAGCTCGTAAGGGTAATTAGAAATTTTAACCTTGGTATCCCAGGTCAACTCTCCTGCTTTGATTTCTTTATAAACAAGATAGACTGTTAAAATTTTGGTGATGGATGCAATACCGGCAGGACTTGCAGCGTCTTTTTCATAAAGAATTTTACCGGTATCGGCTTCAACAGCGATGGCATGTTTAGCAGCTGCATCAAATTGTTCTTCGGCCTTGGCCTGAAAACTAAAGAGCGACAGAAGGAGCAGTACTGAGCATAAAATCTTTTTCATCATAGGTTTAATTATAGCATATTTTATAAGAGAAAAGCTTCCCTTTAAAACTTTTCGCACTTTGGGGTGAGGCTGCCAATGTCAGAAAAAATTTTTAAAAAGCCTGGTGGAGGAACGGCTTGTCAAATTCACCCTGAATTAAACCGTTTTCTGAGCTTTTTAGAAGAAGGAAAGCTGATTTTTGAAAGCTTGCTAAAAAGATTAAAATAAGATAAAATATCTGTGACATTAGTTTTAAATTTCAAGTTATTGAAGGATAAAAAGGAGACTATTATGTTAAACACAAAGAAAAGTACGTGGAAGCATGTCGGTCTGGGCTTAGTCGCCTTAGCTTCAGCTGCTGCTTTGGCAGCCTGCGGAAACGGCAGCAAACAGTCATCAAAAGATGAAATCAATTGGTATTTCCGTACAGAAATCAACTCTTTAGACATTTCTAAGAGTACCGATACCTACTCCGGAACTGTTATCGGAAATTCAGGCAGCAATCTGCTTCGTGTAGATGCTAAGGGGAAGACTGTCCCTGACTTGGCTAAAAAGGTTGAGGTGTCAAAAGACGGCCTGACTTATACAGCCACACTTCGTAAAGGCATCAAATGGTCAGATGGCAGTGCCATTACGGCTAAGGATTTTGTTTATTCATGGCAGCGTATCATTGACCCCAAGACAGCTTCTGAATACTCAAACTTGGCACTTGATTCACATGTTAAAAATGCCAAGGCTATTAACAGCGGAAAAATCACTGATCTCAATGCTTTGGGTGTAAAGGCTGAAGGTAATAAAGTCATCTTTACCTTGGAAACACCGACTCCGCAAATGGAATATCTCCTTGCCTTCACAAGCTTTATGCCGCAAAAAGAAGCCTTTGTCAACAAGGTCGGCAAGAAATATGGAACAAATTCTGACAGTCAGATCTATTCAGGACCGTACATTGCAACAGGATGGAATGGCACAAACGGCAGCTATAAGCTTAAAAAGAATAAATACTACTGGAATGCTGACAAAGTTAAGACCAAAGTCATTAACATTCAAACCGTTAAGAAACCAGAAACTGCTGTTCAGATGTACAAGCGCGGTGAATTGGACATGGCAGAAATTTCCAACACACCGGCTCTTTATAAAGCTAATAAAAACAACAAAGATGTTGTCAATATTTATGAAGCTGTAACAACGTACTTTGAATATAACCAAACAGGCGCTAACAAAGCCCTGTCAAATAAGAAAATCCGTCAGGCGCTTAACTACGCAACCAACCGTAAGGCTTATGTTGATACTGTTGTTCCGACAGGTTCGCGTGCCGCAACCGGTATAGCTCCTTATAAACTAGCCAAAGTTGACGGCAAGGATCTATCAAAAGAAGTAGCACCCGGCTATAGCTATGATGTAGACAAAGCTAAACAACTTTTCAAAGAAGGTTTGCAGGAAATCGGTCAGACATCAGTGAAATTTACCATTACTGCTGATGCCGACTCACCAACAGCCAAGGCCGGTCTTGACTATATCAAAGGTGCCTGGGAAAAAGCACTGCCAGGTTTAACGATCGAAGAAAAACTCGTTCCTTTCAAGCAACGCCTGCAAGATTCTAAAACACAAAACTTTGATATTGTGATGACGCTTTGGGGCGGGGACTATCCGGAAGGTTCTACCTTCTACAGTCTTTTCACCGGCAGCTCTTCGCAAAACAACGGTAAATTCTCAAACTCTGCTTATGACCAAGCTTATGAAAAAGCTGTAACAACTGATGCTTTAGATCCTGCAAAAGCAGCAGAAGATTACAAAGCAGCAGAAAAAGCTTTATTTGAGGAAGCCAATGTTAACCCAATTTACTTCCGCAGTATGAAGGGCTTGCAAAATCCTAGCATCAAAGGCTTAATCCGCAGCTCTACAGGACTAAATGTAGACTTTACTTACGCTTATAAAAAATAAGGCTTAAGATAAAGACAATTTCACACATGGCAAGGATTGGCTTAGGCCAGTTCTTGTTTTTATTGGGGAAAGCGCCAATAAAAGCTAAGAAAAGGAACATTATGCTTAAATATATTCTTAAACGTATAGGAATTCTTGTGCTGACCTTATTTATAGTTGTCACCATTACTTTCTTTCTCATGAAAGCGATGAAAGGAACTCCTTTTAATAATCCTAAATTAACTCCGGAAGCCATTGCTGCCTTAAATGTGCAGTACGGACTTGATAAACCTGAATGGCAGCAGTATCTGATTTACCTGAAGAATGTCTTTACCGGCGATTTAGGGACAAGTTTTCAGTATGTCAATCAGCCGGTAACGACCCTGATTGTTCAACGCTTGGGCATTTCCGCTCAGCTCGGGATACAGGCCCTGATTTTAGGTGTGGGTCTGGGCTTGATTGTCGGAGCTCTTTCTGCGCGGCACCAAAATGATAAAGTCGACGGCTTTTTAAGTATTATTTCAACGCTTGGATACTCTGTTCCGTCTTTCATTTTGGCTGTTTTCCTGCTGAATATTCTGGGCTATCGTCTGCAGTTTCTGCCAGTTTCAGGCTGGGGCAGTTTTTCGCAAACCATTCTGCCGACTTTGGCCCTGTCCTTCAATCCTTTTGCCGTAACGACGCGCTTTGTCAGAAGTGAGATGATTGAAGCCTTGAATTCTGACTATATCCAGCTGGCGAGGGCTAAGGGACTGACAGACCGTCAGGTCGCTAACCGTCACGCTTACCGCAATTCCATGATTCCTGTTTTAACCTTGGTGGGTCCTATGGCTGCTAACCTGTTGACAGGTTCGGTCCTGATTGAAAGAATATTTTCCATTCCGGGGATTGGTGAGCAGTTTGTCAATTCGATTCCATCAAATGACTATCCTGTTATTATGGGAACAACCATTGTCTATGCGGTGATGCTGATGGGTATGATTTTATTGACTGATATTATCACCAGCATCGTTGATCCGCGTGTTCGGCTGCAGTAAGGAGAGTAACATGGCAGATAAAAATAGGACATTTGTGCTCGTTGGTGCAGGAAGCGCCAGTGCACAGGAAAAAATTGAAAAGCCGGCCTTGTCTTTCCTGCAGGATGCTTGGCGGCGTTTGAAGAAAAATAAATTAGCGGTTGTTTCGCTTTGGTTTTTAACTTTGCTTATCACGTTTTCACTGCTGTCTCCTTTGTTTGTGACGCAAAAGGATGCTAATAGTTTTGATTCGGATAAGGTATCCACTTATGGCAATTTACCGCCTAACAGCGGCTTGGGTATTCCCGGCTGGAACGGGGTCTTCAAGATGCCTGGTTCAGATACTGCTTCCAATGTTTATGAAGATCAGTCGGTTCCTGAAGGGCAGCATTTCTTATTTGGAACTGACAGTTTAGGACGCAGTCTTGGGAAGCGGATTATCGTTGGTATCCGCATTTCGCTGTTAGTTGCAGTTGCGGCAACCTGCATTGACTTGCTTATCGGTGTTGTTTACGGTCTGACTTCCGGCTATATCGGAGGGATGGTTGATACAGTCATGCAGCGGATTATTGAAATCATCTCGTCTGTGCCAAATCTGATTATTGTAACCATGCTGGGGCTCTTGCTGGGTAACGGTATATTGGCTATTATCCTTTCAATTGCTCTGACCGGCTGGACATCAATGGCCAGACAGGTCAGAAATATGACGCTGTCCTATAAAGAAAGAGATTTCGTCTTGGCCGCAAAGACCTTAGGAGAAAGCGGTCCTAAGATAGCTTTTAAACATATCCTACCCAATATTTCGGGAGTTATCATCGTTCAGATCATGATGACAATCCCTTCGGCAATCATGTATGAAGCGATTCTTTCAGCTATCAATCTGGGGGTAAAACCGCCGACTTCTTCTCTGGGATCTCTTATTTCGGATGCTCAGGAAAACTTGCAGTATTACCCTTATCAGATTATTTTACCGGCTCTTGCTCTGGTGCTTATTTCTTTAGCATTTATTTTGCTGGGTGATGGGTTGCGTGACGCATTTGATCCAAAATCAGATCAGGACTAAGGAGGACAGTATGAGTAAAGAAAAAATCTTACAGGTCAATAACCTCCATGTCAACTTCCACACCTATGCAGGAGAGGTTAAGGCTATCCGCGATGTCAGTTTTTATTTGGAAAAAGGAGAAACCCTTGCTATCGTGGGGGAATCCGGCTCCGGTAAATCTGTAACAACACGCACCTTGATGGGGCTTTCGGCTAAAAATGCTGAAATTTCAGGGAATATTGAATTTAAAGGCCGCAATCTGCTTGATTTAAAAGAAGAAGACTGGGTCACTATTCGCGGCAATGATATTTCCATGATCTTCCAAGATCCGATGACCAGTCTGGATCCGACAATGAAAATCGGCCTGCAAATTGCTGAACCTATCATCAAGCATGAAAAGCTGAGTAAAAAAGAAGCTTTGGCGCGTGCTTTGGATATCATGAAAAAAGTCGGGATTCCTAATGCAGAAGAACACATCAACGATTACCCCCACCAATGGTCGGGCGGTATGCGCCAGCGGGCTGTTATTGCTATTGCTCTTGCTACCAATCCGGAAATCCTAATTGCTGATGAGCCCACTACAGCTCTTGATGTGACGATTCAGGCACAAATTCTTCACTTGATGAAAGAAATTCAAAAGAGCACAGATTCTTCCATTATTTTTATTACGCATGATTTAGGTGTAGTAGCTGGTATGGCTGACCGTGTTGCCGTTATGTATGCAGGGAAAATTGTCGAATACGGGACGGTTGATGAGGTTTTCTATAACCCGCAGCATCCTTATACTTGGGGACTTTTAAACTCCATGCCAACAACCAGTACAGCAGCCGGGAGCCTGCAATCAATTCCCGGAACTCCGCCTGATCTGCTGCATCCTCCAAAAGGTGATGCTTTTGCTCCGAGAAATGAATTTGCGCTCGATATTGACCTTGAAGAGGAACCGCCGTTTTTCAAAGTCAGTGATTCTCATTATGCTGCTACTTGGCTGCTGGATGAGCGTGCTCCTAAAATTGTACCCCCAGAAAGAATTTTAAAACGCTGGGAAAAATGGAAAAGTTTGAAGGGAGAACAGCACAATGACTGAAAATCGTAAAAAATTGGTGGAAGTCAAGAATGTTTCTTTGATATTTAATAAGGGCAAAGCCAATGAAGTCAGAGCAATTGACAATGTCAGCTTTGATATCTATGAGGGCGAGGTCTTTGGTCTTGTTGGAGAATCGGGCTCGGGGAAAACAACAATCGGACGAGCTATCCTTAAACTTTACAATATTGATGAGGGTGAGATTGATTTTGAAGGAGAAACCATTTCCAAGCTCAAAGGCAAAGAACTCTTTGCCTTTCGCAAGAAAGCACAGATGATTTTCCAAGATCCTCAGGCAAGCCTGAACGGTCGTATGAAAGTCAGAGACATCATTGCTGAAGGTCTTGATACGCATAAGATAATAAAGAGCAGAGACGAGCGCAATGCCAAAGTTCAAGAACTGCTGGATTTGGTCGGTTTAAATAAAGACCATCTGACTCGCTATCCGCATGAATTTTCAGGCGGTCAGCGCCAGCGTATCGGGATAGCGCGTGCATTGGCTGTTGAGCCTAAATTTATTATCGCTGATGAACCTATTTCAGCCTTAGACGTCTCTATCCAAGCTCAGGTTGTTAACCTGATGCAACGACTGCAGCATGAACAAGGGCTGACTTATCTGTTTATTGCCCATGACTTATCTATGGTTAAGTACATTTCCGATCGTATCGGAGTCATGCACTGGGGGAAATTAGTGGAAATCGGAACGTCTGATGAGGTTTATCACCATCCGACTCACCCTTATACAAAAAGTCTTTTGTCAGCAGTTCCTGAACCTGACCCCGAATTAGAGCGCAAACGCGTTCACAAGGTATACGATCCTGCCGATGAATTAGACGGGCAAGCGCGTGAAATGCGGGAAATTACTCCGGGTCATTTTGTCCTATCAACCGAAGAAGAAGCAAAGGCCTATCAAAAAGAATTTAAAGTTCAGTAAAAAGCAAAACAGACAGCCATTGTGACCTGCACCCCAATCGTTAGATTTTCTGACTAACTTTTTGGGGTCAGCACACAATTTTGGCTGTCTGTTTTTTGCTGTTATGTCTATCTGCGCCGCTCCAGCCTTCGCCTGCAGTCGGATGCAGAGTTTCTAAGTGGCTTGAAACACTTCAGCAAACCCCTGCAGTCATGCAGTCTCAGAGGGCTGTTGGATCGAGGTTTAG